>NZ_BAAHYZ010000015.1:0-118983 GCF_054657295.1 Desulfocastanea catecholica | reverse complement strand
ATTAGGACTTGCCAGAATCAGGCCGTCGGCATCTAAAATCTTCTGCACAACATCACGAAAGCTGTCTTTCTGAACGCAAAAACCTTTGACGTGACAGATGTCACAGCCACGGCAGGGAGCCACAGTATCTCCCTTGAGCACGATGGTTTCATTCCCGGCCCCCATGGACTCCGCGCCTTTCAGCACCTCCTTTGTCAGCTTTGCCGTATTGCCTTTTTCACCATGGGGACTGCCCACAAGACTGATCAGTTTCATGAAGTCTCCTTGTAGGATAGATGGGTATCATTACTTGCTTTCTTCAGACGGCGTATAAAAATATTACACCGAAGAGCCGTCTGAACGAGCGTCTTCATACTATCTTTTAAAGGGAGTTTTCGCACTTTTTTTCTCCCCCTTGCAGGTTTTTTTCCTGTAAAATGCAGTAATGGTGACTGATTCAATAAGTTACTGTTTTGATATTTAAGGGCTATTACAAGGATGCTGTACCGGGCATCCCTCCGCCAATGCAGTTTTTTGATAACCGCTGAATGAGACAGAAGCATTTCAGGTATCGTTGGAGCAAACAAGAAATGAAAGATGGATGACCCGGCGAAACAATTTTCGATCTAATAGCTGACGCTTACGACGGCTGGTACGATACCTCCGAAGGACATTCGATCTTCAGGGAGGAAGTGCGATGTCTGCGTCAACTCAGAGATGATTATTCCGGCCGCTGGGAATAGCCCACGGGATTGACCTCTCGCCTCAAATGGCGGTTATGGCCAAGCGAAGGGGTATTCAGGTGCAGGTCGGCAGTGCCGTGCCTTACATCAAGAAAAAGAATGCGGGGCACCCCATCTATTCCCACGCACATTTTCGCACCGTTGCGGAAACTATGCATTTCGCCGAAGAAGAGCATTTCAAACTGCGAACAAGTTGTAGCGCACTTTTTGGGGAACCGGACAGATTTCAGTCTGAACCTTCAAGAAAAGCGCCCGCGCGTATAAGGGTTTCCTTTCCCATCCAGGCCATTTGCATTATTCTCCTTGCATAACGGGGTTAGATCTCCTTTGCCGCTTTCGCCATCTTCAGAAGCTTGGGGATGAAAAACGAAAAGACAAAAAGGGCGAGGGATAAAAAGACTTTCCAGCTCAGCAGTTCCTCCCATTGGCCGGTGGCCCAGACATCCTTGATCGTTCCGACAAAGAAGGTAAAAATGAAGGTGCCGACGAGAATGCCCAGCGCTGTTCCCGCGAGATAGTCGTAAAAACGCACCTTGGTCAGCCCCATACCAAAATTCATCGGCGTAAACGGGAAATACATCAGCCGAAGATAGAGAACCGTGGCAAAGCCGTTGCGTTCAATGGCATCGTCAAAGCGTTGCAACTTATCGCCGATGAGTGACGCGGCAAAGTCTCGTCCCAGATAGCGGCCGATAAGAAAGGCCAGGCCGGCGCCGATCATCGCCCCTGTCCAGACATAGAGAAAACCCCAATAGGGGCCGAAGATAGCTGCACCCAAAGCTGTCAGGAGGGTCCCCGGAAGAAAAAGGCAGACTCCGGCGACATAGATGATGATGAACAACAGTGGTGCCCAGAAACCTGCCGATTCGAGAAACAGTTCGAGCTGGTGTGCGGTAAAATATTGCCTGGCAGGAGAAAAACGAACGAGATAAACGGCCGCCGCCATGAACATGAGCAGCAGAGCCATCTTCACCAGCGCGCTGCCTTTCGTGTTCTTCTCATGCTTGACAACTTCTTGCCGGTGCATTCCCATGGATGAGCCTTCGATGCAGGTTGAATGTATTGTGATGTTTACACCTTACGGATGGAGTGTATTTTCCCCATCCATCCGTTACGACCGTAAAGAGAACCAAATGAAACCAACTGTCAGGTGGATATGGCCTTTCGTGTTTCGACATAATGTGCCGCCGCCAAGGCTGCGGTGCATCCGTCTGCCGCGGCAAGCACAATCTGGTTGGCATACTTTTGCCGGAGGTCACCCACCGCAAAGATACCGGGAATAGTCGTCTCACATTTTTCATCTGTAATAACATATCCGCTGGTGTTCATTTTTATTCCGGCCGGAACAAGCTGATTGTTCGGGGAAAAGCCGACAAAAATGAAAACACCTTCGGTATCTAAATCCCGATTCTCGCCGGTCTGCGTATCCTTTAATGAAATGCCGTTCACACCGCTGGTGTCCGAGTTAATTTTCGTGACCACTGCATTGTAAATGATTTCGATCCCCGGTTCGGCAAATACCCGCTGCTGAAGGATGCGGCTGCCCCGGAATTCATCGCGTCGATGGATCAGGTAGACCTTTTTGGTGATTTTCGCAAGATAGAGGGCGTCTTCCAGAGCGGTATCGCCACCACCTACAACGGCGACAGTCATGCCCCGGAAAAAGAAGCCGTCGCAGGTCGCACAATAGGAGACGCCCTTGCCGAAATTCTCCAGCTCGCCGGGGGTGTGCAGCTTTTTGGCGGTTCCCCCGGCCGCCAGGATGACTGCATGGGCCTGCAAAACGGTGCCGTCGGCGAGACGTACCGAATGGCATGCAACTCCCGGTTCCGTGGCGCTCACTTCCTTCTCAAGAATCTCGAGGTCATATGATTTGGCGTGCTGCAGGAATTTCTCACACAGCTCGAAGCCGCCAATGTTCATAATACCAGGGTAATTCTCAACTTCTTTGGTAATAGCCACTTGACCGCCGAAGACGCCCCGTTCGATAAGCACAGTTTTCAGAGCGGCACGCATGGCATACATTCCTGCAGTCAAGCCGGCAGGTCCACCCCCGACGATTATCACGTCATATATTTCATTTTCGGGCATTATATTCTCCTTGATACTTCATTTGGTGGACCAATAAAAATTAATCAGGATTTATGCAAAAGACGGTCAAAAAAACCTTTCTTTTGCGGTTCAGGCAAACCAAGCTGGCGACAGATGCATACTTCCAAATCGTGATCGGACACATCAGTTCCTTCCACGACAATTTCATCACCGACCATGACTGCAGGTGCTACCGGCAGATCGAGTGCGAAATATTCATCGGTTTCATATTCCGATTGAGGTTTAGAGGTGATATCGATTTCAACCGGATATTTTTTGCCCAACCTGGGCATAATCTGTTGAAAATGTTTTCAAGGTTTGCCATTGGGTTCATTCAAAAAGAAGTGGACTTTGAGCATGATTGACTCCTAAATATTAGTTTTATTGTTATTGAACAGATGATTCGAGGTTTCGCATATGCACAAGAAACTGATTGGCCGGCAGATAATCGACGAGGCGTAAATCAGTCCGCTCCTGTCCTTCGGCATCAAGAAAGACTATCGTCGGCACTCCTTTAATCGCATATTTTTGCAGCAGTTCTTCATGATATGCATTGCCGCCTTTGGTTACATCGACCTTCACCATGACAAAGTCCTTTTCCGCCAAGCGGACCAGGTCCGGTTGATGAAATGTCACTTCTTCAAATTCCCGGCATGGCGTGCACCAGTCGGCGTAGAAATCGATGATCACCGGCCTGCCCTGGGCTTTGGCTTGCTGCAGGGTTTGCTCCGAGTAGGTCTGCCAGGATATCCCCGGTCCCCGCATGGCCCAGGAGGTGATCCAGAAAGTCGCCAGAACCAGACAGGCCGTACCGGTAAGGGTTTTCAGCCACGGAAAGGCTTTGAAGTTGGCCTCGTTCTTATCGATCCATCCCAGGTGCAGACCGGCAGCGAGGGCCACGGCGACCGGCAGGGCAATCTTCAGCATATCAGGCAGAACCGGCCGAATAAAATGGACCGCCATACCCACCAGAACCCAGCCCATGAGGTTACGCACCCACAGCATCCACCCGCCGGCCCGGGGCAGCCGCTGCAGCTGTCCGGAAAACAGTGCCAGCACGAAAAGGGGCAGACCTAGCCCCAGGCTGAGGACGAAAAAGATCAAAAACCCGAACCAGGGGTTACCCATAGCGGCAACCCAGGTGAGCAGCCCAAGAACAAAGGGACCGATACACGGGGCGGCGACAATGCCTAAAGTGAGCCCCATAAACAGGCTGCCGAGATAACCGGTGTAGGATCTGCCGGCCATCTGGCTCAAGCCGCCCGGCAGACGAAGTTCCCAGAAGCCGAAGAGGCTGGTGGCGAATATAACCAGGACACCGGCGACAAGTGCCAGCACGATCGGACTTTGCAGCAGCGAGCCCATCAATCCGCCGGTGAGTGCGGCGACAACCCCCAGTGTCGAATTGGTCACGGCCAGCCCCATCAGGTAGCAGAGACCATGGAGGACCAAGGTGAATTGTCCGGGTTTGCCCTGGGTCGAACGACCACCGAAAAACGAGACGGTGATGGGGATCATCGGATAGACACACGGGGTCAGATTCAAGGCCAGGCCACCGGCGAAAATGCCGAGCAAGGTCCACAGCATGCCCCAGCCCCGGAAGGATTCGTCAACCTGTGCTCCGGCGGCGACAGGTGTTTCGCCGGCCGAGGTCAGACCGGCCGGGCTGCTGTTAATCGGCAGACCATGTTCCTGCCATTTGGGGAAACCATAGGGATCACGGTAAACGTTTGTATAACCACGTGAGACGGCCACCCGGGCCGCCGAGTCGCTGCGGACTCATGTCAAACCCGCTCAGTAAAAAACGAGCAGACGATCCTTATCGGGTCCGAGGAATTCTTCCAGCTCACCGGCTTTTTTCCACCGTGCCCACCAGGTCGGTTCCATGGAAAAATTGACTGCACTCTCAATATGGCCGGTGCGGTATTCCCACTCCTGGCGGGTGTCGATCATCAGGACGCCGGCGGGATCGGTACGATATTTCTCAGCGAGTTCTTCGGTTGAGATAAGCTGGTACTTACCGGCCTTCGCCTCGGCAATAACATCATCCCAGGTGGCCTGTTTTGGCGTAGCGGGGCTTTGCATGTACCAGACAAAGGTAACAGTGAGCGACATGGCCGCCAGGGCCAGAAACAATGATGTCCATTTTTTCATGTGGGTAGAACTCCTGTTATTTATCAGACTTACGTTTCTGGCCGTCTCCCCAGATTGGGTCAACGCCAAAGCGCGCAAACCACCATTCTTCCGATGTCTGATGTCTTTTTACTGATTCTTCGCTGAAAGAATATTGATACTGTTGGCAATATTCCATTATCACAGCGTGAGCGGCAATGATTTTTCTCGTCATTTCATCACACATCTCTTTCTGTTCCATGCATTTATCCGGATGCCACCTGGCCAGCAGACGACGGTAATTCTTTTTGATCGATTCTTTTGTCGCGGTCTCTGGAAGTTCAAGAACAAGTCGTGCCGCGGTAATTTTCTGGTATGAATCAATCATGTGTCTTTTTGCTTTTCTTGGATTTCTCAAGCTTTGCCATGAGAAACGTCGCACCCCGGAGAGAAAGACCTGATTTGTCGGCCAATTCCTTGTCACCTATCGGGCCGTGTATTTTGACAAGTGCCTGCACTTCCGCTTCCAATTCTTTCAGATGATGAGAAACGAGCGGTTGAGAGCCAGTGGAACCTCGATTTTCAATGGGGAAAAAGACATTCTTCTCTCTTATAACGACAATGACCACAACGTGAACCTGTTTTTGCGATACAGGCTCCCCATTACTTGCCCATACGAAGAATCTAGAACCGAGGAATCTAGAACCCGGCACAGAACAACATATCAATGGATATTTATATATTATCTTGCCAATGTCAATTAATTTTTCACGTTTTACTGGAATCAGCCTTCAGGGCGGGAGTCATAAAATTTTTCAGAAAAGCAAAAGGCTGTCCGACAGGCATAGGGGGGGAAATAAAAAAGCACCTACCGAGTGAACGATAAGTGCTTGAAATTCCTGGAGCGGGATACGCGATTCGAACGCGCGACTTTCAGCTTGGGAAGCTAATTTTTTATTTTTCTCTGTATTTACTTCAATGTTGATTACTTACCTTTTTTCAAATACTTAAAACACCCTGTTTGTTGATTGACTTCCTCTTATTTACTGGTATATTCCTTCTATTGGTGGGGAATACGGTGGGGAATAGACTTTCAGCTTGGGGGCAAACATGGCAGCAAAAAAAAGATTCAAGACTTCTTACCCTGGAGTTTTTTACATCGAGGGATTGGCTGTAGGGAGATCGGGAATAGAGAAAATCTATTACATCCGATACAAGCGTAACAGGAAGCTAATTGAAGAAAAAGCAGGTAGACAATTTACCGATGACATGACCCCGGCAAGGGCGGCAGGAATAAGAGCTCAGCGGATTGAAGGCAAACAGGAAAGCAATCAAGAAAAGCGAGATGAAGAGAAAAAGTATAGATGGACCATTGAAAAATTATGGGAGCATTACAAAACCCACCCGAGAAAAAACGGCAAGGTGGGCGTGAATCGTTCAGACGTTTCTTTCTGGAATGTATATTTAAAAAATGTCTTCGGGCAAAAAGAACCGCACCAGCTCGTCAAGCTTGATACTGACCGGCTTAGAATCAATCTCTTGAAAAAGCGATCACCTCAGACAGTAAAGCATGTTTTGGCACTACTTCGCAGAATAACAAAACATGGCGCTGACAGTGGGCTTATCCCCCCCCTACCCTTTAAAATAAATCTACCTGAAGTCGACAATATAAAAACAGAGGATCTTTCCCCGGACCAATTGCAAAGCCTGATTACCATTCTTGATACAACACATCTCTCCACGGCTGCAAATATGATGCGATTGGTTTTATTTTCTGGACTGCGCCGGGGAGAAATATTCAAGCTAAAATGGTCTGATATCGACTTCCACAGGGGTTTTATTACCATACTCGAACCCAAGGGCGGCAAAAGTCAGAAAGTGCCTCTAAACGTCAATGCGCGTGAATTATTACAGTCGATCCAGAAACAAGACAGTGAATATATTTTTCCTGCCCGGGGCGGCGGACCTCGAAAAGATATTACAAAAGATGCCCGGGCAATAAAAGAGGCTGCAGGTTTACCGGCGGACTTCCGCCCCTTCCACGGTTTACGACATGTGTATGCCACCATGCTGGCGAATTCCGGCCGGGTGGATATGTTCACCTTACAAAAGCTGTTGACGCATAAGAGCCAAGAGATGACGGCCCGCTATGCTCACCACCGGGACGAGGCCATGCGACGAGCTGCAGAAGAGGTTGGAAATATTTTGACGGATGCAATGCAGGTCGACGGGAAGAAAAACGTTGCTTGATTAAAGATAAGTGAAGTTAAACTTTCTGTTTGACAATGGCAAAGATAAGTGGTAATCATCTTTGTATGGAAGAATACAAAATCAAAGACGTAATTGAAATCCTTGGTATTAACAAATCAAGGGTTCAATATTACTACGACACCGGAGTCATTGTTCCTTTAAGAGATTCTAAAGGACCAGGCACCAATAGGTATTTTTCCAGGAGGAATATTGCTGAAATACTTCTTGCTATGACTCTCACAAAACTTGGAGTAGGTATCAGAATTAATGCTATCATAGTAAATGTACTAAGAAATATAGAGCGAGAAAAAAGTGAAGAGCTGCGTAAAAATGGGGAAATCCAACCCCACGAAGTTCTTAGCTGCATAGAACCAGGTGGGGTTGATTATGGTAGCATTATCTATTTATCTATAGCTTTTAGTTTTGAGGATGAACAACACCCAACTGTTAATATTCATATTTTTAATGATGGAAAAGATACCCACCAAATTGATATTCCATTTGATAAATCCTCATACATCTTGTGGGTAAACTTAACAGAAATAAAATTAGTTTTAGAAGAAAAACTGAAAATAGATTATTAGCACCAACTTTTTTTTGACCACAGAAGATAAGTAAACTTAAGCTTTACATCAATTATCTTCAGCAAATTGGAGATCCTATGCGAACAAAAAAGAACATCAAGATCAACATTGAAATGGCAAAGGCGAACATGACTCAAGGACGATTAGCGTCTTTAGCAGGCATTCCAAGACCAACATTAAATCAGATCATATCCGGCCGGATAAATCCCACTGAGGAAGAAAAGCGGATGATTGCCGAAGCTCTCAACAATTCAGTAGAGGAAATATTCCATGAATAAACCGCAATGGATCACAGAGAAGGAAGTGTCGACGATGACCGGCCGGGCAGAACAAACGCTCAGAAACGACCGGATGAAACGGAAAGGCATACCGTATTCAAAACTAGGCCGGTCTGTCAGATATCGAGTTGAAGACGTTGTCGACTTTATGGAAGGCAAAAAAATAACATTTTCATAAACGGGAAAATAACCATGACCGACAGCCGCGACATATTCGAAGAAGCAGAGAAAAAAGGCCTGAAAATTACATCATTCAAGACTGCTAATCAGCGCCTTTATTTTGTTCGGGACAGAATGACCAGGCTACTACTCGACGGCGAGAGCCTGACCAGAACCGAACTAACCGAGTTTGTAAATCAGTACTCCATGAAGGAGAAATAACGTGGAACAAATGACACCAGTCGGCAGGCTTAAACAGATTATGGATGTAAGCAAAGCCATGTCAAAAATCCTGGATGAGTCGGACGTTGAACACAAAGACAATATGTCAACTCAGCTCCGGGCAAACATTCTTGTATTAAATCACCACATCGAGCAGATGAGCGCCGAGTTGTCGGCAAAACATAACCATCCAATCAAAACAGGAGACACTACCATGGCAAAATTGACCGAGCAGGAAGAGAAGTATTTAAGCGAAAACACCCCGGCAAGAGACATTGAAAGCATTGACCGCATTGTCAGATTGTCCAGGGCTTTAGTTGCGATCTGCAACGACATCGAGACAAGCGAAGAGGTAAAGGACACTGTTTTGTGGGCAGTAACCACCAACCTTGAACACATGAGCAAGATTGTCGATGGAGCACAGCACTACCAACAGTTGCTGCAGAAACAGGCAAAAGAAGCCTGATTTTACCATAACCACCCACCACCTACCAACGGGAGAAAACAATGGATTCAAAAGCACTTAGCACGAAAGAGATGATGGATATTTACAGAAAATCACTCTCACAACAGGAATGGATGAAAATATACATCGGCCGAAAATGTGACGTCGCCGGGACACTGGACGAGCAAAACAGACCGATTTTTCAAACCATTTCTAAAGATGGAATACTTACCGGCTGGCGATATGGCGATGATCTGGAACAGGCCAAGAAAGCGGCAGATAACGACGGTAAATAACTGTCTCTACCCGGTCTATGCGGGGCCGGGTAGAGGTCACAACAAGGAAACGATGACTGATTATTCCTCATATGCAGAAAATATGCAAGCTTGGATATACTCCATAGTGCTTCGAGTAAACATGACGACACCTGACAACCTGGCGATGCTGTGCGCACTTGTGGCGGTTTTTGAGGTGGTCTTATGAGTGCGACCAAAGAAACCTTTCTGCAGGCCATGCAACAGGCTGGACTTATCCCACCTGACGAAATTATTGCTGATGGGAAAATTCATCGTTTTCCTTGTAATGGCCGGAAAAACGACACCGCCGGATGGTATCTCTATTTTGGTGACAGCATACCCGCCGGTAGTTTTGGATCATGGCGAGACTGTCCTACTACCACCTGGCGCGCCGATATCGGACGGCAACTTACCCCAGAAGAAGAGCAGGCACACCGGGACCGGGTAAAGGTTATGCGACAACTTCGCGATGCCGAAGAAGAGAAGCTCCGAACTGAATGTCGTAAATGGTGCGTTGATATCTGGCAGAAATCAAAGGATGCCACCGGCGAACATCTATATTTAAAAGAAAAAGGTGTGCAGTCTTATGGCCTTAAACAGTTGCGTGATAGTCTTTTAATACCTCTTAGGGACGTAAACGGAACTATCCAGGGAATGCAATTTATTCCCACTGACGGCTCGAAAAAATTTAAAACCGGATCAGCGAAACAAGGAAATTATTATTCAATCGGCAAACCACAGGAAAACACCCTGCTTGTCTGTGAGGGGTACGCTACCGGCGCAAGTCTTCATGAATCAACAGGGCATGCAGTAGCGGTTGCCTTCGATGCCGGGAACCTAAAGCCAGTTGCCGAAAATCTCCGTAAGAAATTCCCAGATATGAAGCTGATTATTTGTGCCGACAACGACGGATCAGGTGTTGGCCGACATAAAGCAGATGAAGCGGCGGCAGCTGTTGACGGCATGGTTGCAACGCCGCCTGATACCGGCGATGACTTCAACGATTTGCACCAAAAGAGAGGCCTGGCAGCGGTGAAAAATATTATTGAATCTGCGGACATTCCCAAAGGTAGAAAAAAGCAATCTATCGAAACAATGACCGATGAAGTCTACCCACAGAAAAAGAAAATATACCCTGTAGATATCATCAATTTCCTTGGCCTTCAATTTCCGCCACGTGAAAATCTTATGTCTCCATGGTTGCCGTCACAAGGGCTCGTAATGCTTTATGCAGGTCGTGGGATAGGTAAGACACATCTTGCTCTTGGAGTGGCTTATGCTGTTGCATCTGGCGGCCCTTTTCTTGGATGGCAAGCACCTTCACCGGCGGGCGTTCTTTACATCGACGGAGAGATGCCGGGAATAGTCATGCAAGAGAGACTAGGCGCGATCATCATGAGCAACGACAAAGAACCGGTTGCGCCCTTTATTCTCCTGACACCGGATCTGCAACCGGAAGGCATGCCCCGCATTGATACCGAAGAGGGACAGCAAGCCATAGATGGCATACTCACCGACGATATTAAACTCATAGTCGTTGACAATATCAGCACACTGTCAGGAGCCAAAGAGAACGATGCAGATGGATGGACACCAATACAAGCATGGGCACTGAGACAGAGGGCGGCAGGCCGTTCTATTCTGTTTGTGCATCATAGTGGCAAAGGTGGACAGCAGAGAGGCACAAGCAGGCGGGAAGATGTGCTTGATACCGTCATAAGCCTAAAACGGCCTATGGACTATCAGCCGGACCAGGGCGCAGTCTTTGAGATCCACTTTGAAAAAGCACGTGGAATCTATGGTGATGATGTGAAGTCACTTGAAGCGACACTCACCACAGACGAACACGGAAAAATGACCTGGCTCACTCGTACTGTTGAGGCTGGAACATTTGACCGAGTGGTTGCGCTATTGAATGAGGGCATGAAGCAAAACGAAATTGCCATAGAGCTAGGCCTGCATAAATCGAACGTATCACGCCATGCGAAAAAAGCAAAAAATGAAGGGTTGGTGACAGTATGAATAGTCCATTGAAAAAAAGTTGCGCAGTTGCGTTGCCTAGGGAGCGCAACTCCGCAACTTTTACCCAAAAGACCGCAACAGCAGGCGCAACCAATACGCAACCAACAGGTCTGAAAGCCTTAGCCTGTAGGGTTTTAGAGCGCAACAAGGAGCGCAACTCCCCCGCAACTACCCCAAAAACAGACCGCAACTTTTCACCCGCAACTAAAGCAGTTGCCGCAACTATTCAAAAAAGTTGCGCAGTTGCGTTTACTAGGGAGCGCAACTCCGCAACTCCGAAAAATGAACATCTCCAGGCGATCAGTGATAACGACGATGATATCATGGCGGCAATATCTCCCCGGCTCCCTGGCAGGACATGGGCACCCGGGAACCCTTACACCTGCAAGTGTGGTGATGTGACAGGCTGGACCCTGGCCGGTCAAGCATTATGTCCTCTCTGCTATCACGAAAAGTATCATGGGCCCGATGACCAGGCAGACCGACCAGGGAAAACAGCAGTACAGATTTTATGCAAAGCCTCAAGCCTGATCGGAATAATTGCCGCGACAGATGGAAGATTTTGCAAAGACTGGCAGGATCATTTTTGCATCGGCTGTGAGCTCTATAAACCACAGATAAATATTCTGAAAACCATTACCCAATAAGGTGATAACCATGATGGCACAACGACTGATAACGGCAGCAGCAGAAAACGGCATAGTCCTTATTCCCACCGGCAATGACCCGCACGTCTCTTTTCGTGGTCAACCAGACACTCAGCTACTCAATATGATTGCAGAGCACAAAGCCGAGATCATAGAAGTGCTCAAGGCGCGAACCTGTTCGAAAACTCTATACGGCCGGGAAAATATGCTCCCGACGTTGGAGAAATTCATATGAGCGGAAAACTGAAAATTAATGAATCGCTGATAACAATTTCTGATTTCATCCATTCAGCCCGGACCGCGTCTCCTGATGTTGTGCTCAACAGCTTGATTGATTTATCCATGCAACTGGTTCGTGCAACGTGTTTACCCGGGACCGACGAAGAGACTATAACCGTGCTTGCGATCTATGAGGCCAGTAAGGTGTTAGAGAGATCCGAGGTGGACATTGAAAAAAGGATAGCCGAGGCCGAGGCGGAGAAGGAAACAATTGACCGCCTCGAACCTTTGGGCGGCCTGCAATAACCATGGAGAGAATCAAACATTTGCTCTCAGCGATGGAGACGATTGAAAAACACGGCGACCCGGCTACCGCGGCATGGTTCCGGGAAGGACTGCAAAAATTCATGACCGGTAGCGAACGCGCAAAACTCGATGCGTGTCTTGGTCTTTCCGGCAGTCGCGGAAAGTCCACAAGTCGAACTCTCTATGCGATCACCACGCGAAATAAATATCTATCCCTGGCAATGGATTACATCGATAAAGATTTACCCAATATGACGAAATGCGAGCAACTGGCAGATGCAATCAAGGCGTTTGAATCAAGAATATATCCTCGTGTTTGCGATTTGAAAGAACCGCCGGCGGAATGGTCAGAGCAAAGGAAGTATCTATTTATGGCGAAACGTACAGGTGCACCGCTCACAACGAAGTGGCGCTCTCTGCACCTGTGGATATTTGGTATCTAAGTGGCTGGAGTTTTGTTTTTAAATGATGATTTAAATGCAAAACATATGCGGTATTCTTTGATTATTAGAGCAGGACAAACAAGGTTTTCACCGAGAACGGGAAGACTACAATCAAACTCAATGAGGTTTTAAAATGAATGAACGTGAGAATTTAGATTATGAAGACCAGAAACTTTATGACACTTGTCAAGCAAAGTGGAACTCTGACAAGACCATTCGTGAAGAATTCATGGAGCTTGCTGACTATTTCCATTTCGAAAAAGCCAACAAAAAAGGCACTGTTCGAATCCAGGGCTTGAGGCGGTAGGCCATGTTTGAGAAGAGTCTACAAAAGATCCGCGACGGCATTATGCAGTTTGCCGACGATAGCCGGAAATTGAAGGCGGAATTATCAAAGGCACTTGACGACAGACAGGACTTATTGCTGTTGCCTTTGCCAAAAGATGATTTTATTTTGAAAATACAAGACGCTGTTGATCGGGGAATGGGCAACAGTTTTCCGAACAGTTTAAAGCATCGTCTCGCCTATGAACTTGAAAACCCAAACACCACGACACAGAACCCAAGTTTTAATGTTCTGGCCGGTATCTCTGGGCGTGATATTGAACCGTCTGCATTGCTATGGTGTCTTGGCCCACAGATCAAGGAGGGGATTGCACGAGCCATACAGACGTGGCCTTGGCCTGCCGAGGTAGGCTTACCACGGGCAGAACGTGCGAAACAGTTAGCAGTCCTAGACAAAAGGATAGGAGAGCTCCAAAGTAAACTGGATGCAATCAAGCACATTGCCGACGAGCAATCAGTTGCCATTCGTGGTGTTGAATCCGGAAGTATTGAATCGGCCCGCGAGTCGAAGCGGAAAGAGAAAGAGCATAAGCGTTTGCGTAGATGATGAATCACTCGGTGTTGCACATGTCGGATAAGACCGAACTGTTGTGTCTCACAGAATCCCATGAGCTGGCCGTTTCTTCAACTTGGCGGCAGCTGCGCAACTGTGAGAGAGATCCACTGGTTTAGGTGACCAGACCTTTTGCCCGCTGTCCAGGCTCACACCTGGCGGCGGGTTTTTCATTGGTGCATGGCTTATGTGTACTTGATGTTGCTAGATGTTCTGGGTCCTCCTAGGCACTTGCTATGCGGGGATTTTGACAGCCCGATATATCACTATTCACAAAATATTTTACAGAGGGGTTCCGTTTCCTATGAAATATAAAAATAAAATGAAGAAAAAGTATTTGCGATTGAAGAAGGAATATTCGCAATTGAAGCGAGGACTCAACCGGGCAAAGGCGGCAGAGGACGAAATGATTAAGCAGGCGGAAAAAAACGACGCGGCTCGACCGACAATCGCCCTGGAGTCATTCAAAGCGGAACCGGTCGGTGATGAGTGATGGCGACACAAAAGGAGGTTGCCGCACACCTTGACCTCAGCGACCGGCAAATAAGGAACCTTATTTCCACCGGCATTTTACCGGCGGGAAGAGGTAAAGGCGGGCTGGACCTGGACGACTGCAGGCGATCATATATTTCCTACCTGCGCGGCCTTTCGTCGGGACAGGTGCAAGTCAAAGGTGATCTTGATTTAACCGAGCAGCGGGCTATTCTGTGTTGTGAGCAGGCCCGCGAAAAAAAGCGGCAGAACGATCTGGAGGAGCAGCTTGTTGCGCCTGTCTCGGTAATCACGGAGGCAATCGAGCAGGTTGCAAAACAGATGATACCGATACTCGACGCATTGCCGCTGCGGATGAAGCGAAACAATCCTTTATTATCTGGCCATGATATCCATTTGGTCAGGAAGAGTGTGGCTGAGTGCAGAAACATCATTGCACAAATAAAACTCCCCGATGATAAAGATTGAAAATGCGTAATCAACTAAGCACCTTATTGAGCAATTTTAGCCCTGGAGAAATGAGTGTGATTGCAGAAATTTCTCATCGTATGGCGATCATTAAAGGTGAACGGTTCACCGGGCAAATCATTCTTACAGTGATTTCCAACGTAGGCGATGTTATCGATGCGCGCGTCTCAAAAACAGAACGGATCAAGGTAGCCAAAAAGTAGAGGCTCAATTCAACAGGCGGCAGCGATCCACGACAAAGGTGATTGACCTCGTGTATGTAACGTTTTGTAACACTTGACCAGGCCCGGCAGGAGATCATTCTTGACCGGGCTTTGCTGTTTCCGGAAACACTGACACATCTCGTCAAACAGGCTGAGGCACAGACCGGCGCACCAATGGCAACAGTATGCCGGGCGCTTGCTGCTGAAGTGAACAAGGATGCTGCACCACAGGACAAGGTGAACGCTGAGCAATTGCGAGGAAGGGTGAGGGTTAGAGAACTTGGTCGAGAAAAACTGGGTCACAGTGACCCAGCTAAAAACGAACATGAAGAACCAGAACAGGAGGAACAACCAGAAATGCAACCAGCGGCAGCGATCACGACCACGACACCCGGTACAGTATCATATCACTATATCATATCATATCGCGTTACAGTGTAACGGTTTTCTCCAATGGGGATAGTTCAATCGTTGGGGACGTATTCAATTACTCTCATTTGGTGGGGAATATGATGGGGAAAACAAAAAGGCACTTACCAAGATTCTTGATAAGTGCCTGAATTTGCTGGAGCGGGATACGCGATTCGAACGCGCGACTTTCAGCTTGGGAAGCTAACACTCTACCACTGAGTTAATCCCGCTTCTTTGTGCGCACACTATAGAATCAGGGGAGGATTTTGTCAAAGTTTTTTCTCATGACCTGCACATATCTCGGCTTGCCGCAGGTGTTCCGCGGCATCCGTTCAGCCCTGCAGGCCTCTTTTGACAATCAGGGTAAATGCCGACCCCTTGCCTTCCTCACTGGCCACCTCGATTTTGCCGTTATGGGCCTGGGCGATATGCTTGACGATGGCGAGCCCCAGGCCGGTTCCCCCAACGGTCCGGCTCCTGGCCTTATCGCTGCGGTAAAAGCGCTCAAACAGCCGGGGCAGGTGTTTTTTGGCAATACCGCAGCCGGTGTCCCGCACGACGATCCTTACGGTATCATCCTGGTCATTGTCACTGACCACGCCCGCAACCGTGACCGTATCTCCCTGTTTACTATAGGTAATGCCGTTAATCAACAGATTGACCAAGGCCTGTTCGAGGAGGGTGGTATTCATTTCGACCTGAATATTATCGGCACAGTCGATGACCATCTTCACTCCGGCCTCATCGGCTTTCAGCTGACAGGTCTGGATGGCCGACTCGATCACCGGCCGAAGCAACCCTTTTTTCAGGCGGATTTGATCCTGTCTCGAATCTTCTTCAATTCTCGACAGGACAAGGAGGTCGTCGATAATAGTGGTCAGCCGCTCGGACTGCCGCAGAACAATGTGCAGAAACCGTTCGGCATCTTCGCGAATATCGAGTGCGCCGTCAAGCAGGGTTTCGACATAACCGCGAATGGAGGTAATCGGCGTGCGCAGTTCATGGGAGACGTTGGCAACGAAATCCCGCCGCACATTTTCCAGCCGGCGGAGCTTGGTCACATCGTTCATGACCACCAGCACCCCGACATTTTCACCGACACCGTTGCTCAGGGTGACAATATTGGTCTGCAAAAACCGGTCACCGTCAAGATCGTGGAAGACTATTTCCTCCTCGAGACATTCCTTGCTCGCCAGGGTGTGGCTGATCTGCCGCTGCAGATTGACGTTACGCACAATCTGCTGCACTATCCGGCCCGGAGCGGTCTTCCTGTCGACGTCGAACAGTTGTGCGGCGGCATCGTTGAGGCTGATGACCCGTTCCTCGGTATCGATGGCGATGACCGCTTCAACCATGCTTGAAAAAACAGTCTCCAGCTGATTTCTATGGGTAACGATGGCCTGAATTTTTTCATCGAGGAGTTCCGCCATGCGATCCATGGAGGAGGCCAGGGTAATCACCTCAAGCGACGCGGTTTTTCGCGCCATCGGCAGCATCCTTTCACTGAAATCTCCCCGGGAAAACCTTTCGGCACTTTTGGTCATCTGTTCCAGCGGTTTGCTGATATTGCGGGAAATCAGCAGGGTGATAACCCCGGCCAGCAGCATAATCGCCATCGCCCCCATGCCTATCCTTATTTTGATCGCCGCCAGGGTTTTTTCCAGTGTGGCCACCGAAACCGAGGTCCTGATAACCATATTTACCGAGCCGCTGCCTGTATTTTCGGGAACTTGCTGAAAATCGACGCGCAGTGGAACAGCCACATAGAGTCGATTTTCGTCAAGGGTATCACTGAAACGCCTTGATTTGCCAATGCCACCGGCAAAAGCCTTCTCAATTTCAAGCCGATGGCGGTGGTTATCCATCACCTCGGGATTTTCGTTGGAGTCGGCGAGGACCTTGCCATTCAGAGAGACGACGGTAATCCGGGTCCCCGACTCTCGACCGGCACGCACACAATATTCCCGCAACTTTGGGATCCGCCCCTCGACCAGATAATCGATCACTCTGGAACTGATCAACTTGGCCCGCGCTTCAAGATCGGCTTCGGTTTCCTGCAGATAAAATTCCCTCAGGGAAGTGGTGCCGTACCAGCCGACGGCAATAACGGCGATGAGAATTGTCAGGATATTGGCCGGAAAAATCTGCCAGACCAGTTTTCTTGGTTTCAACATAGTGCTACGCCTCGGCCTCCGGTGTTGATCGATAACGATAGCCGATACCGCGAACCGTTTCGATCATCCTACCGTATTCGTTCAATTTTTTACGCAAACCAAAGATCTGGACATCAATAGCTCGAGGGGTGATAAGAAAATCATACCCCCGGGCATGATCAATAATCTGCTGCCGGGTAAAAACCCAGCCGGGCTTTGCGGCAAGAAGAGAAAGAATACTGAACTCCGTCGAGGTCAGCTGCACATCGGCGCCGTTCACCTTCACCTCATGCCGGCCCTTGTCAATCTCCAGCCCGTCGACGACGATGATCGATTTCCGCGATTCATCGGCCTCGCTCTGGTCGGTAAATGCCCGCTTGATCACCGCCTTTATTCTGGCGATCAGCACCTTGGGGCTAAAGGGCTTGGTGATATAGTCATCGGCGCCGCACTCGAGGCCGGCCACCACATCTTCTTCTTCTCCCTTGGCCGTCAGCATGATGATCGGGATGGAGCGTTGACTATTCGATTCAACCTTTCTCATCGCGGTGCAGACCTGCAGGCCGCTTATTCCCGGCAGCATCAGATCGAGCAGAACACAGTCGATCTCTTCGGTTCGCAGTCGCTGCAAGGCCTCTTCCCCGGAATCGGCACAGGTGACATGAAAACCTGCTCTGATCAGGTTATAGCTGACCAGCTGCTGAATATCCGCCTCATCCTCGACGACAAGCACGTTGACTTTTCCCATAACCTATTACTTTGTTTTCATTTAGTTAACTAACGTAACTCTGACAGCGGCCGCCATAGCCAACCATAATCGCGTCAGAATTTCCCCCCTGAGCATGTCCCTATCGTGTATCATTTTTTGCTCCGCCGCAAGCCCCAATCCACCCTCCTAACCATATCTTAATATTTCCCTAACGGACAACAAACAATCGCCCTCTATTGTAGCACGCATACCTACCGGAAACCGCTTTCCGGCATGGGCGACATAACATTTTCTTAGAGGATTTTAGCAATATGGATCACCATTACACCTTTCATCACGAGCTGACAAAACTGAACAAAAAGCTGCTCAAATTGAGCACCATGGTCGAAGAACGAGTGCGTACAGCAGCCCAGGTGATCGAATCGAAAGACCAGGCGGTCATCCAGGCGTTGATCGTCTCCGATTATGAGGTGGATGACATGGAGGTCGAGATCGAGGAGGACTGTCTGAAGATCCTTGCCCTGCATCAGCCGGTGGCCAGTGATCTCCGATTTCTCATTGTGGTTATCAAAATCAACAACGAAATGGAAAGAATTGCCGACTACGCTGTCAATATCGCCAAGCGCGTCGATAATATTTCTAAATTCAACCACCCCGCGGCCATCTCCTACGACTTTTCAAAGATGAGCGACAAGGTCGTTTCCATGCTGAAAAACAGTATTGATGCCCTGATAAACAAGGATGTCAAACTGGCCAGATCGATATTTCATGATGACGACATCGTCGATAAATGCCGAAACCGCTGTTATGTGGACATAAAAGAAAGAATCAAAAAAGACCCTCTGCATCCGGGCTATCATATCAACACCTATCTCCTCGCCCGCCATCTTGAGCGGATCGCCGATCGTGCCGTCAATATCGCCGAGGAAGTCATCTACTTCGTGGAAGGCACCATCACCCGATTTAATTGAGAGAAATGATCATGTTTAGCTATGTACTCCCCTGCATTCTGCTCCTCTCCGCCGGGGCCTATTATTGGGGAACTGCTCGAGCCAAGAGTATTGCCGAAGCCGCGGGCGGCATGCGCTCCCTGCATTCCCTGCCGAGCCATTACGGCATGCTCACCGCCCTGAGCTGTGCAATTCCCGCCCTTTTGCTGTTTATCGTATGGCAGATGGTCGAGGATACGATCGTCACCTCTCTGGTGACAAAAAGTCTGCCGGCGGAACTCCTGCAGCTGTCCGCCAATGAGCTGACCCTGGTGTTGAACGAGATGAAAAACGTGGCCTTCGGCGGTTTTGGTGCACACAATACCGCTCCGGCCATTCAGGCTGCCGCCGACCTGTATCTCACAACCAGGAGCTGGATGAGAAACCTGGTCGGCATCACCACCATCCTCTGCTGCATAGTGCCCGGCGTTATTGCCCACCGGAGTATCAACAAGGATTTACGCGCGCGAAATCTGGTTGAGGGCACGGTAAAAATCTTTCTCATTGCCTGTTCAACGGTCGCCATTCTTACCACCCTCGGCATTGTTCTCTCGGTGGTATTCGAGGCATTGATATTTTTCCAGAGCGTCAATTTTTCCGATTTTCTCTTTGGCCTGCAATGGAGCCCGCAAACAGCCATGCGCGTCGATCAGGCAGGCTCTTCCGGAGCCTTCGGCGCCGTGCCGGTTTTTGTCGGAACCTTGCTTATCGCCCTGATAGCCATGGCGGTGGCCATTCCCGTCGGCCTGCTTGCCGCTATCTATCTGTCCGAGTATGCCAGTTCCCGCATGCGCACCTGGGCCAAACCAATGCTGGAGATTCTTGCCGGCATTCCAACAGTCGTCTACGGCTTTTTTGCCGCCCTGACAGTGGCGCCGCTGATCAGAGATCTCGGCCAATCTGTCGGTTTACAGGTTGCCTCGGAAAGTGCCCTTGCCGCCGGCCTGGTTATGGGCATCATGATCATTCCTTTCGTCTCTTCGCTCTCAGACGACGTCATCCATGCGGTACCCCAATCCATGCGTGACGGCTCCCTGGGCCTTGGCGCCACCCGCTTTGAGACCATCAGGTATGTTATCATTCCTGCGGCTCTGCCGGGCATTGTCGGCAGTATCTTGCTGGCCGTGTCCCGGGCAATCGGCGAAACCATGATCGTTGTCATGGCCGCTGGCCTGTCCGCCAACCTCACCTTCAACCCATTGGAAGCGGTGACCACGGTAACCGTGCAGATCGTTACCCTGCTGGTCGGTGATCAGGAATTTGACAGCCCAAAGACTCTGGCCGCCTTTGCCCTGGGGCTCTTGCTCTTTGTGTTCACCCTTTTTCTCAATTTTATCGCCCTGCGTGTCGTGCGGCGCTACCGCGAGCAGTACGAATAAATTGATTACATGGCAATGACACTCTCATTCAGAACCGATAACATCCTATTTTTACAAAAGAGCCATGAACAGTACTGAAACGACCTCTGACCTCCTGAAACCGACCAAAAGACTCAAGCGGCGCTACCGTGCGGAGAGATATTTTAAACGTCTCGGATTGACCGCCATCGCCCTCTCCCTGTCTTTTGTGGCGTTTTTATTTTTCACCATCTTCTCAGACGGCTACACGGCTTTCAAGCAGAGCTATATCGAGCTGGAAGTCCATTTTGCCGCAGAAGAATTTTCCCAGGAAAAACTGGCGAATGCCGATTATCCCGGCCTGGTGAAAGCAGCGATGCGCACGATGTTTCCCGAAGTCACCTCCAGAGAAGGAAAAAGACAGCTCTATAGCCTGATAAGTCCATCGGCGGCCTATACTTTACAGGATATGGTCGAAGCCGATCCGAAAATAATCGGCACCACGCAGAAGGTATGGGTTTTGGCCGATGATGATGTCGACATGCTCATGAAAGGTAAAATTGACCGCAGCCTCGGTGAAGGAAACAGGCGGATCCGCGATATCCAGCTCGCCTGGATAGATAGGCTGATAAGCGAAAAAAGACTGGAAATGAGATTCAACAAAACTTTTTTCACCACCGGGGATTCACGGGAGCCCGAGCTGGCCGGCATCCTTGGGGCGGTCAAAGGTTCCTTTCTTACCCTGCTCATCACCCTGTCGCTGTCCTTTCCCATCGGGATTGCGGCGGCAGTCTACCTGGAAGAATTTGCCCCGGAGAACAACTGGACAGATCTCATTGAAATTAATATCAACAACCTTGCCGCGGTACCCTCGATCATCTTTGGCCTGCTCGGCCTGGCCATCTTTATCAATTTCTGGGGTCTGCCCCGCTCTACGCCGATAGTCGGCGGACTGGTTCTGACCCTGATGACCCTGCCAACGATCATTATTGCCGGCCGTGCTTCGCTGAAATCGGTGCCGCCGTCCATACGGGAAGCAGCCCTTGGCGTCGGCGCCTCGAAGATGCAGACGGTGATGCATCATGTCCTCCCCCTGGCCCTGCCCGGGATGCTCACCGGGACCATTATCGGCATGGCCCAGGCCCTGGGGGAAACCGCACCCCTGCTGATGATCGGCATGGTTGCCTTTATCGTCGATGTTCCAGGCGGCATCACCGATCCGTCCGCCGTCCTGCCGGTACAGATTTATCTCTGGGCAGACAGTCCGGAACGGGCGTTCACCGAGAAAACAGCAGCGGCAATTATGATCCTGCTGACCTTTCTCATCGCCATGAACAGTCTGGCAGTTTTTCTCCGCAAGAAATTTGAAATCAAATGGTAACGGAATCCTAATAATTAGAGAGTATCTTTGCCATCGTTCCTCCACATAAACATGCATACAAAGGTATCAAATTAAACCCTACAAGGAGAAAAAAATGAAAGTAACAAGTATTTTCGCAGCGGGTGCTCTGACCCTCGCTCTCACCGCCCCGGCAATGGCCGCCCGTGACTATATTTCCATAGTTGGGTCGTCAACCGTCTACCCCTTTGCCACCGTAGTCGCCGAACAGTTCGGCAAAACCAGTGGTTTCAAGACGCCTAAGATCGAGTCGACCGGATCGGGCGGCGGTTTCAAACTTTTCTGCAGCGGCGTCGGCGTGAACTTTCCGGACATCACCAACGCTTCCCGGGCGATCAAGGCAACGGAGATGAAAACCTGTGCCGACAACGGGGTCACGGAAATCGTTGAAGTAAAGATCGGATACGACGGCATCGTCCTGGCTAATTCCAAAACGGTAGAAGCTCTCAAGCTGACCCGGCAGGATATTTTCCTCGCTCTCGCTAAAGAAGTACCCGATCCGGCCAATCCCGGGAAACTGATCGCCAATCCCTACAAGACCTGGAGAGAAGTCAACAGCAGCTTGCCCGACAGCAAAATCGAGGTTCTCGGACCGCCGCCGACATCAGGCACCCGCGATGCCTTTGTTGAACTGGCCATGGAAAGCGGTGCAGATACTTTTCCTGTCATTGAGGGCATGAAAAAGACCGACAAAGAGGGCTATAAAAGAGTCAGCCAGACCGTCAGGGAAGACGGTGCATACGTTGAAGCAGGTGAAAACGACAATCTCATTGTCCAGAAACTTCAGGCCAATCCCAACGCCTTAGGTATCTTCGGTTTTTCTTTTCTTGACCAGAATGCCGATATCGTCCATGGATCGATCATCGAAGGCGAAGAACCAACCTTTGAAGGTATTGCCAAGGGCGCCTATCCGGTCTCTCGGCCCCTCTTCTTCTATGTGAAGAAAGCCCATGTTGACGTGATTCCCGGCATGAAGGGATACCTTACGGAGTTCACCAGCGAAAAAGCCTGGGGTGAGGAAGGCTATCTCACCGACAAGGGCATGATCCCCATGCCGAAAGAGGAAAGGCAGCTGTTTGGTGAAAACGTCGCTTCTCTCAAGGCTATGGAAATGAAGTAATCATCATAAACAGCAGCAAGGAAAGGCCGGCAGAGCCGTTCGTCTTGTATCGGGAGGGCTCTGCCGCTGTAAACGCAACACCCATAAGGCAGCAACATTAAGGCAACACCATTAAGAAAAGCGGAGAATACCATGGAACTCGTATCCAGAACCAGCAATCCGGCCTTCCCGACCATGCTCAGCGAAGATATTGTCCGGGAAGCGGACGAGGCACATACCTCTACCACCGGCAGGAAAACCGTCGGCAGCCCTTTTGTCGACAATCCACGTATGACCTGCAGGGATGTCGAGGTCTACTACGGCGAAAAATGCGCCATCAACAAAATCAGTATCGATGTCGACTGCAATGAAGTTCTGGCGATGATCGGGCCTTCCGGTTGCGGTAAATCCACCTTTCTCCGCTGCCTGAACCGAATGAACGACACGGTCCCCTCCTGCCGCGTCATGGGTGACATCCGCCTGGACGACATTGATATCTACCACCCATCAATTGATGTCGTGCCTCTGCGGGCACGGGTCGGCATGGTCTTTCAGAAACCGAATCCTTTTCCAAAATCGATCTACGACAATGTCGCCTATGGGCCACGGATTCACGGGTTGACCAGAAACAAGGCCGAGCTCGACGAGATTGTCGAGACCTCGATTTTGAAAGCCGGACTCTGGGAGGAAGTGAAGGACCGGCTGCAGGAACCCGGCACCGGTCTGTCCGGCGGCCAGCAGCAACGTCTGTGCATCGCCAGAGCCATCGCCGTGTCCCCTGAAGTCATCCTCATGGACGAACCCTGTTCCGCCCTCGACCCAATTGCCACGGCCAAGGTTGAAGAACTTATCGCCGAGCTGCGCACGCAGTTTTCCATTGTTATCGTCACCCATGCCATGCAGCAGGCGGCCAGGGTATCGCAGCGTACCGCCTATTTTCATCTGGGTGACCTCATCGAAGTAGGCCCGACCGATAAAATTTTCACCAATCCCAGGCACCGGCTGACGGAAGATTACATTACCGGCCGCTTCGGTTGAGTCAAGCAACCACCATCAAACAACGATCAGGGCTCATCGTGACAGAGGTCACAGCTCTGGGAAATTGTTTTGCCGAAGGCCGTCTGGTGCTCGTCGTCATGACATCGGAAACAACCGTACCCTTCATCCTCGTTCTGATGGCCAAGATGCTGTTTGTACGTTCCCCAGGTCACCTTCATTTTCGGCCAGACGTTGGCCATGTAGGTGTCGAGCAGGTAGGCGCCGGAGCTGATCAGGGTCTGCTCGTTTTCAGCGACGAAAGCCGCCCCATGCCTCTCAGCCTGTAAGGACAGCAGACTTTCAACGATTTGTTCCCTGGCTTCGTCCCGGCTGAGATAGTCTTTTTGCAGAACCTGCAGACTATCCTCACGGATCCCAGGGATCTCCGGATTGATCTTCTTGCTGTACAGACCAAGATCCACACTGCTGGCCAAGTCATCGTAGACATGCGTCGGCCGGTTATGGCAATCGACACAATCCATGGTTCGCCAGTATCCTGCCGTGCCGTCCGAAGTTGCCCCGTCGAGGGTGTACTCCTCGGTAACACCGGATGGTTTGGTCACCTTGATGGCACCGATGGACGTTCTCTTCTCATCGAGGGAATGATATTCGACCTTGACATTGTTGCTGACATGCCAGTGGATACCTTCAAAGTTGTCGGTCAGCGGATTTCGCCCGCCGATATGCAGGGCAATTTCCTGGATCTGGGCATTTTCCTGGTCATCGTTGGTAAAACTGATAAACTCTTTAACCTTTTTACCATGAAACTTTTCCGGCCAGTGGCATTCCTCGCAGGTATCCTGAGCCGGCCGCAGGTGGGCAACCGGGGCGGGAATAGGCGTGCTGTAGCTGCCATCAAGCACCGCCTTTACCTGCCGAAGTCCGGACAGTTTGGCCTTGACATACCACTCGGCGCCGGAGCCGATATGGCAGGAAACACAGCCAACCTTGGCATGCGGTGAACGCTGGTAGGCGGTATATTCCGGATCCATAACGGTATGGCAGATAGCCCCGCAGAAAAAATCCGACTCGGTAAAATGATAGGCCTCGTAGACAACCAGGGCAAAAACCGTCAAATTGACCACCGACAAAACCAGAATGAGTGTCACCATTCTTCGGTGATGTCTTTTGCCGAAGTCGATGACCACATTACCCATATTAAGGTTGTCTTTAAACCATTTCTTGCGACGAAAATACCATGAAATGGGTATCAGCAGCAGACCGAAAACTGCTCCGGCTGGAAAAACCAGGAAGGTGACGATCGCCGCATACGGATTTTCAATCAGCCCCGTGATGTGTCCAAGGAGCCCGAGAACAGTCAGGGTAAGACAGACGGTGGTCAAAGCGACACCAAACAGACCGATCGGCGTTTTCATCGACAGACCGGCTTTTTCCTGCCAGGTGAAATTATCCGTATCCACATTTCTTTCTTCTGTTCCACGCTTTTCCGGTAGTATTTCAGCCATGGTATCTCCTATTTTATTTTTTGCCATTCATGTGCGATGTACACCCCGCTGTCCATTATCTTCTGCAGCATACTCCTCTGTTCTTCGGTCATCTGCAGCTGTTCGGAGGAATCATAGAGGAGCTGCGCGTAATTCATTATGCCGTTGAGCCTGTTTGTCGTTTCGTTAACGGTGTCCGCCAGCAGGGCCTGCATATCTCTGCCGGTGGATTCCTGCACCGGCCTGCCTTCTGTACGAAGGGCCAGCTGTTCAACAGCCTCGGCAAGATCGGCCACTTCTTTAACCACCGGCTGGCCCGGCGTAAAGGTGCTGCCATCGAACCGGTCCGACTGCAGCCGGCGAGACAGCTGCAAAAGTGGCGAGACCGTATTGCGGTACAGCAAGATGAGAGAGAAACTGGTCAGGCTGATGATCAAACCAAGGGCGCCGATAACCACCTTCTGAAAACTGACGATCTGTTCCCGGGCCTGGCCGACGATGATCCGATCGTACTGCAGCAGGTAGTCGGAGATGGAGCGCAGCTGTTCCTGCAGTTGTTTGCTGCGTTTGATCTTGTCCGGATCGTTTATCACCTGCCGCATGAGAATGGCCAGGCCGGTGAGATCTATTTTGTCGACGAGGGCCAGTTTCAATTCCGCCGACACCAGCTGGTTATCTTTGAGCCGCGACAGTTCCGAGTTGAGCTTTTCGACATCGCCGGTAACCCGTTCCAGCAATTGCCAATCGCCGGCGATAAGCGTCTCGGTAATTGTCTCCCTGATGGTCATGAAGTGAAACAGAGCGCTTTCGTTTGCGCTGATGACCTGGTTATAGGTACCAGCCAGCCGGTATTGATAGATACCCAGGACAATAATGGTTGCCAGAAGGATGGACACCACGAGAAAAGCCAGCCATACCAGTCTTTTCAAGGAATTCATAGGCGTTAGTTGGCGTTGAATTGCAGACAGTGATCCTTGGCGGGACAGACACTGCATTCCGATACTTTCTCGATGGTGCCTTCTTCCTCGGCCTTCTTCGTCACGGAGCATTGGTAGATAATCTCAAACTCTTCCGCATCGAGGGTCTCCACCTGAAAAAGAATATCCGACAGCGCGTTTAAAAAGATCTTCTCACGTTTGAGAATCTCCACCGCCTGCTTATAACATGATGACAGCAATCCCTTAATTTCTCTATCAATCAGACTGGTGGTATCGTTACTCATGACAAATCGCAGCGAGGTTTCATCGCCAAGAAACGAACTGTCCCCGACGGCATAGGCCTGCGGCCCGAGAGCCTCACTCATACCCCAGCGACAGACCATATTCGTCGCAATCTCCGTTGCCTGCAGCAGGTCATTTTCCGTCCGGGTCGTGCGGCTGTCAAAGATGATCTTTTCTGCGGCCCTGCCGCCGAGAAGCGTGGTGATTCGGTTGGTCAGATAGACTTTACTGTATGCGGTCCGATCACCAAGCGGCAGTTGCTGGGTCTGGCCGAGTGCCCGGCCCCTGGGAATAATGGTGATTTTGTGCACCGGATCGGAACCGGGGAGCATTTTCGCGACAATGGCATGCCCGGCCTCATGGTGCGCAAGAATACGTTTATCTTTATCGGTAAGAATGACCCCTTTTCGCTCCACACCGAGCATGATCCGATCACGGGCCATATCAAAATGGCTTTTACTGATTGCATCACAGCGGTCTCTGCCGGCAAGAAGGGCAGCCTCATTGACAAGATTGGCCAGCTCAGCGCCGGTAAAGCCGGAGGTCATCTGGGCAATTTCCTCAAAGTCAATCTCCGGCGACAGGGTGACTTTTTTGCTATGGACCTGAAGAATTTTCACCCGCCCTTTCACATCGGGCGGCAGCAAGGTGATCCGGCGGTCGAAGCGACCGGGCCGGGACAGGGCGGAATCGAGGATATCCGGTCGATTGGTCGCGGCCAGAACGACGACAGTGTCTTTTGAGCTGAAACCATCCATTTCAACCAGCAAGGCATTGAGCGTCTGCCCCCGCTCGTCCTGGCCATCGCTAGGCGCTGTCGCCCTGCTGCTGCCCACCGCATCTATTTCATCGATAAAGACAATGCACGGCGCATTTTTTTTTGCTTCCTTAAAGAGATCCCGCACCCTTGATGCGCCGACGCCGACAAACATTTCAACAAAATCAGACCCACTGAAACTATAGAAGGGCACTCCGGCCTCTCCGGCAATGGCCCGGGCCAGCAGCGTCTTTCCGGTTCCCGGCGGCCCCTGCAGCAGCAATCCTTTGGGCATGAAGGCGCCAAGTCGGTCAAACTGTTGCGGATTCTTCAAAAAAGAAACAATTTCTTCCAGTTCTTCTTTTGCCTCGGGCACGCCGGCGACGTCGTCAAAGGTGACCGACTCCCTGTTTCCTCCCGGGGTGATGAGCTTGTCGCTGGCAAATTTGTTTTTTTCCTCCTCCGTTTTTCTGGCGGAAATAGACATCCAGACAACGAAAGAAAGGGCAAGGGCCAAGGCGAAAAGCCCCCCCTGGAAATAATAGAGGGTGTAGTCTTCATGGAAACTGACTCTGGTGGCTGCGACAGGGATTTCATCGGTCAAACCGGCTGCATCAGGCACCCTTACGGCGTACCTGTAGCCCGATGTCAAGGTGATATCAGCGTTGTTCCCGGTAAAACGAATCTCAGCTATCGCATTGCCTCGGAGATCCTGGAGGAACTCGCTGTATCCCTTTTCCGGTAATCTTTTTTCCATGTTGAGGAAAAAGCCAACCATGAACAGGGAGAACAAAACGATAAAGAAAATAAAGAGATTTCTAGCAAGTATTGCCATTCGGCCTCCGGAGAGAAGTGATAACAGAGATGATAAAAAGATATTTTCCTTATTTTATACAGTACTTTCTCTCAGAATTGAACATCGTTCTCACTTCCCGAGTTGCCTCTCTGCATTTGCGAATCGACCAAGCGACAAAAAACAACGACAAAAAGGGCCGGGATATCAGAAAACCCCGGCCCTGCTCATATAAATTTTCGTTGAAATGTGAAGCAAACTTCGTATGCTGCTTACATTCCGGTTACCGCCTTTACCCAGCTGCCGACAAGTTGCAGAGGACCACCGCTCGCAGCCAGCCCACCGACGATGCAGGCAAGACTCCACACGCCGACTGCGACTCCAAGAATTGCCACAAAAGTCAAGCTCACTTTGGAAACCTCTGTCGAAACACTTGTCTTATCGGTTGCCCTGGTCTTTTCTCGCTGTTGAATCCGTGTGTTGTTTGCCATTTTCATCCGTCCTTGTATCAAAGAAGTATTGGAGAAATTACATCCTACATGATTAGCCGATAACCGCTTTCAACCAGTTGGCGGCAAGAGCAACGGGACCGCCACTTGCAACCATACCACCCACCAGACTTGCCACCGCCCAGAGGCCTATTGCACAGGAAGAGATGCCGATTACCGCAAAACTCACCTTGGCTACCTGAACGTCCACTTTATCGTTTGTCCGGACCGCACTCTTTGTCTTAACTGCTGCTCTCTGAGTTCCCATCTTCTTCCTCCGTTCCTGGTTGCTCTTCATACCGGCTGGATTTATGACCGGTTTCTTTACTTGTCTTGTTCTACATGTTGCAGGTTGCGTGCCACAATTTCACCCCAATCTACCACACAAGGATTAAGTTATTAATTTAAAATGATATTTAATATTTATTCCGGTGCAGTCGACTGCACCATCGTCGACAAAAAATGCAACAACATCGAACCGGATAACAGCACATTCAGTTTAACTGACTGTAATAATGTATCTTTGTACTATTTCTCGGTACACGGCACAGCACGGCAGATGATGTAAAAGATGGTGCAATAGTGTTGCAAACGCCAAAACACTCTACCGGCGCAGCATTTTTGCGACAGATATGCCACATATCTGCAACACCTTGTGTGGCTGTTTCCTGGTTGTTACTGCGATGAAAATTGAAAAAGGATTACGGCTCAGGGGAGTTACAGTCTTTGCGGGGTACCGGGGATCGGCTTTTTACAATTTATAGCGCTTCATCTTGCGGTACAGGGTACTGCGGTCAACACCGAGGAGTTTTGCCGCCTTGCTTTTATTACCGCCGACGGCCTGTAAGGCCTCGATGATCTGGGCCTCTTCGCTCTTCAGGGTCTCATACTGCGGATACGGCAGCCTACCGGCTGTCGCAACCGGCGTGGTACGGATTTTTCCGGCGGCTTTAGCCGCCGGGTCTGCACCGGGTCCGGCTAGTAAAAGTTCCTCTGGCAAATGTTCCTGCAGCAGAGTTTTTCCGTTGCAGAGGACACAGGCTCTTTCTATAACATGCCGCAGTTCCCGAACGTTACCCGGCCAGGGATATGCCTCGAGGATGGCCATCGTTTGGTCGGAAATATTAATAATCTTTTTGTCCAGCTCAGCACGAAATTTGGCCAGAAAATGGTGCACCAGCAGGGGAATGCACTCAGCTCGCTCGCGAAGAGGCGGCAGATGAATCTCGACCACCTTCAATCGGTAATAGAGATCTTCCCGAAAGGTCCCCTCTTTGACCTTTTGCCTGAGATCCACATTGGTGGCGGCGATAATCCGTACATCAACCTGAACGAACCGGTCCTGTCCCACCGGGTTAAAAGTCTTTTCCTGCAGAAAGCGCAGCAGGCGCAGCTGCATTCTCGGCGAGATATCACCAATTTCATCAAGAAAAAGGCTCCCTTTATCGGCCATCAGCAATCTCCCGGGCCGGTCGCGGTCCGCCCCGGTAAACGCACCTTTTTTGTGGCCGAACAGCTCACTTTCCAGTAAATCCTCCGGCAGAGCCGCACAATCGACCTTGACCAGAAGGCGGTCGCTTCTTTTACTCTCGGCATGCAGCGCTTCGGCGGCCAACTCCTTGCCGGTTCCTGATTCTCCGGTCACCAGTACAGCCGTATCGACCCTACCGACATTTTCGATGAGACGATAAACCTCCTGCATGATATCGCTGGCGCCGATAAACCCGTGAAACTGTATCCGCTTGTTTTTTTTATCTTCCGGCAAACCGAGGGTGATATCGCGAGCAACAATCACCGCGCCGTTGAATTCTTCAACCTCATCCCTGATCGGTGCGGCATTCAGGCTGATCATCCGGACCGTGCCGTCGGGTTTATAACATTCTACCTGGTGCTCCCTGACGACATCGCCATTTTTAACGACCTTGCCGGCATCAAGAAAACAGGCCCGCCCCATCTCACCGGGCAGATCTTTCAGCTCGTGTACGTCGCTCGGATCTATCTCGCCCAGCCATTGTCGAGCAGTATTGTTGAGCTGGATAATTTCCAATTTTTCGTTGACGGTGATAATCGCATCACTCACCGATCGGAAGATCACCTCGAGGTAGCGTCTGAATTTTTCATTTTCACGCTGCAAGGCGATTTTTTCGCTGGCCAGCTGCCAGTGTTTCAGCGCCTGGCGGACAAAACGCAGCAGTGTTTCCTTGTTCACCGGTTTGGAGATGTAATCAAAGGCGCCCAGGCGAACCGCTTCGGCGGCACTGTCCAGATGCGGGAAGCCGGTTATCATCACCACCGGACACTGCACTCCGCTTTGTCGGATGTAACGCAGAAGATCGGTGCCGCTGGCGCCTTCAAGGACAATGTCGCTGATGATCAGATCAAACGGCTGCTCATTGATCAATGCCAATGCTTCTTCGAGAGTTGCCGCGGTGGTGATTTTGCCATAGCCTTCCCTTTTTAGAAACATCGCAAAGGTAATGCGTATGCTTTCTTCATCGTCGACGATCAGGATATGAATATCCTCTTTTTTTATGTCCATTACAGCTCCGCGGCGGGAATCTCGACAATCATCTCCGTGTATTTATTCAGCATCGAATCGACACGGAGGGTGCCGTTATGATTCTTCACAATACCATAACTGAGGCTCAGTCCGAGCCCCGTCCCTTTACCGGCCGGTTTGCTGGTAAAAAACGGGTCAAAGAGTTTATCTAAAATTCCCTGGGGTATCCCGGTTCCGTGGTCTCTGACGATAAGGCGGCAATATTTCCGGCCGTCAATTGCCACAGCCGACGTAGAAAAGTGCATCTTTTTATCCGGCGATGGATCGGGATATCTTTCATTGAGGGCAAAACGGCTGTTGCTTATCAGATTAAGGACCACCTGCATGAGTTGCATGTGGTTGCCGATTATTGGTATCGAAGGCGAAGGAAGATCCGTGGTGATAAGAATGCCGTCATTTTTCAATTGGTGTTCGACCAGAGAAATGCTGTCGGCAACGACCTCATTGACGTCGACCAGGGTCAGCTCATTCTCGTTTTCCCGGGCAAAGGAGAGCAGATTGTAGGTAATTGTCGCGATTCTCTCTCCTTCCTGGACAATCCGCCGCAGGATCATCGCCTGTTCGCTGTCTTCCGGGCTATCGTCGTAGAGCAGTTGGGCAAAATTGATAATGCCGTTGATCGGATTGTTCACTTCATGGGCGACCCCGGCGGCCAGCTCGCCGATTGCCGCCAGTTGGGCGGTACGAATAGACTCCACCTTGCGCACCTCGTCCTGGGTGAGTTTTCTGGCAACGAGCAGGATCAGTTCCTTGCCTTTTGGCCCCTGCTCCACCGGAACGATGCTCAGACGGTATTCCCCATTGAGACCAGGTAACCTGGTATCCTCGACCCGGGAGGACCTGGTCAGGAGAAACTCTTCCAGCGGACATTTTATATGCGGCCAGCGCCCGCCGTGGATAATCTGGCAGACCCCTTTGCCTTTCACCTCGGCAAGGGTCTTGTTCGCCGCCTGCAGCAGCGCACCGTTCACCTGGACTATTTCCCCCTGCGGCGTGACAACGAGTAAGGGATCCTTGCTTGAGTGAAAAAGGGCCGCACCGACCCCTTTAGGTAGGGTCGGCAAGTTTTTTGAGCAGCTTTGGCAATCGGTCTTCGTCAACGTTTCAGGCAATGGTGGGCAGTCGTTGGTCATCGAGGTTCCCCGTTGAGCGGTAGTTTCTTCCCTGGATCTGGCCGAAAAACAGAGAGTTTGCCACGGCGCAATCTCCGAAAGAAGGCTTTCTCTGCATCTTCACGTTTTTTCCAACAAAAATCAATACCGAAGAGACGGGGAGTTCCTTCCCTGTCCTGTTTGATACATTTCATGCCTCGACACGCCAATCTCTATGGACTAGGACTTGTCCGAACAATCGTTTAAGTCTATAGTGAAATAAATGAGTTTTACCTATGAGCCAACCCCTGCCAATGAGGAGAATATGGCGTTTCCCGCTACTGTTGCTGAGTCCGAACTTCTGGCCAGCGGCTATGTTACCGTCGATGAAAACTGGATTGTCACCAACTGCAACCAGAAAGGTTCAATAATTCTTGACCGGGACCCCAAGGACATAATCGGCAAACCCTGCCGGGACGTCTTCTCCGACGACCCCCGCTTTGCAGCGATCTGCTCACATGTCATCTCCCTCAGTCTGCAGGAAGACCATCGTGACGTCGAATTAACGATAAGTAACCCTGTCACCGGTGAAGAAAACGCGGTTCGGGTGAGAATTATCCTCATTCCCGGGACAGAAGGAACTATTGTCGGGGCAATTATCGGCTTTGCCGACCTCTCCGAACCCCTGGCCGCCAGCCGTCTTGCCCTGAACAGCATCGCCGAGGGGGTGTTCACCGTCGACAAAAACTGGCAGATTACCAGTTTTAACAAGGCCGCAGAAAAAATCACCGGCTATAAGGAAGATGACGTACTCGGCAGCTGTTGCAAAGTAATATTCAAGGCCAATATCTGCCGGAGCAACTGTGCCATTTCCGATTGCATTCACACAAAATCGGTGATTCAGGACCGGATGGCCTATATTGAAGCGAAGGACGGCCGATCTATTCCGGTAAAACTGAGTGCCGCGCCGATACTTGATATGAACGGCAATGTTATCGGCGGCGTGGAAACCTTTACCGATATCACCACAACCCTGCAGTATGAACTTATCTTTCAGGCCGTCGCCGATGGTATTATCACCGTCGACGCAGAAGGCAAGATCACCTCGTTCAACCGGGCTGCGGAAAAGATTACCGGCTACACGGCATCCGAGGTGCTGGGTAAACTGAGCTCCGAGGTCCTGCTCTCCAGTAAGAGTTTCCGCAGCTGCCCCTTAAGCATCTGCATGGAGCAAAAAGTTTCCCTCGTCGACCAGGAACTTTTCATGATCGGCAAGGACGGCTACTCCATCCCCGTCAGTGTCAGCGCCGCGCCCTTTATCGGGCATAACGGCGAAATAATAGGGGGCGTCCAGTCCTTTAGAGACAATACCAACCGACTCCAGAGAGAACTCATTCTCGATTCAGTGGCCGACGGCGTTTTCACCGTCGATCGTGAGTGGCGTATCACCTCCTTCAACCTTTCCGCCGAGCTGATCACCGGCTGGAACCGGGAATCGGCCATCGGCCAGTATTGCAGCGATGTCTTTTGTTCTTCTATCTGCGGGAAAAATTGCGCCATAGCCGAGAGTCTGTACAGCGGTCTGCCCGTTGCCGGCCGAACAATTACCATCAAAAACCGCAATGGGAAAAAAGTGTCGGTGAGTATCAGCGCCGCGCCGCTGGTCGACCACGACGGCAACGTGCTGGGCGGAGTAGAGACGTTTCGTGATCTCAGCGTGGAAATGAGTCTGCGGCAGCAGCTGTCGAAAAAATATACCTTCGATCAGATTATCAGCAAGAGTCCCGCCATGCAGCGCATATTTCAGATCATGCCGGAGATATCCAAAAGTGAAAGCAATGTGCTGATCCTCGGGGAAAGCGGTACCGGAAAAGAGCTGGTGGCCAGTGCCATTTTCCACGCCTCGGCCCGAAACGACAAGCCTTTTATTGTGGTAAACTGCGGCGCCCTGCCAGACACCCTGCTGGAATCGGAACTCTTCGGCTACAAAGCCGGGGCCTTTACCGACGCCCGCAAGGACAAAATCGGTCGGTTTGCCGCCGCCGAAGGGGGGACGATCTTCCTCGACGAAATCGGCGACATCCCCCATTCCCTGCAGGTAAAACTCCTCCGGGTTCTGCAGCAGAAGGTCTACGAACCGCTGGGATCAAACGTTCCAATACAGGCCGACGTGCGAATAATCGCCGCCACCAATAAAGACCTTCTCGAACTGGTCCAGCAGGGCACATTCAGAGATGATCTCTATTACCGTCTCAACGTGGTCAACATTCTGCTGCCGCCACTCCGCGAGAGACTTGAAGACATTCCCCTGCTGCTGGAACATTTTGTCAAAAAATTCCGCGCGGAAAAACAAAAAGATATTGTCGGTATAAGCGATGAAGTCATCGCGCTTTTGATGAAATACACCTATCCAGGCAATATCCGGGAGCTGGAAAACATCATCGAATACGCGTTTATCCTCTGTCCCGGCGGCTATATCCAGCTTGAACACCTGCCGGCAACATTCGGTAGACGGGAGAAACAAATGGACTCACCTCTGCTTTCGGTCTATGAAGGACATTCGCTTGATGAAATTGAGAAAAGTGCTATCGCACTTTCTCTGCAACGCAACAAATGGAAGAAAATGCTTACCTGTAAAGAACTGGGGATCTCAAAAGATACCTTACGGAGAAAAATCGAAAAGTATCAGCTGACCAGTATTCTTGAGACAGGTGGTTAATCCCTCTCACCTTCCTGTTCCCGCCTTGCACCCTTGGACAGCATCTGCTATTTTACCCGGATTATTCGACGGCGGTCTCGGCTACCCGCCTTATCAAAACCGATGCATCTGTGATGTTGGTTTATACACGGAACTGGCCTCTCCGCTTTCGGCAACATGTTGATCATCTCCCTGAGGCTTTAGTATGACCACATTTTCTCTTACGCTCGGTACACTTTCCAACGAAGCTCTCTGGTTCCTTCTGCTGTTGGCCAATTTTGCCGCCATTCTCTTTTCCTATCGATTTTTCGGCAAGCTCGGTCTCTATGTCTGGATACCCATTGCCACTATTCTCGCCAACATTCAGGTTCTGAAAATGGTCGACCTGCTGACAATAGGGGTCACTCTCGGCAATATTACCTACGCCTCTTCCTTTCTGGTCACGGATATCCTTTCGGAAAACTATGGCAAAAAGGCAGCGAAAAAGGCCGTATTCATCGGTTTTTTTTCCCTGACGACCACAGTCATCATCATGAATATCGCCTTGATGTTCAAGCCGAATGAGTTCGATTTTATCCAGGAGAGCCTGCGGAACATCTTCGCCCTTCTGCCTCGAATCGCTCTGGCATCTCTTGTCGCCTACGGCGTGTCACAGCTGCATGACGTCTGGGCATATAATTTCTGGAAAAATCTCTTACCAGGCATGAGATTTCTCTGGCTACGCAACAACGCCAGTACCATGGCCAGCCAGTTACTCGACTCGGTGATTTTTACCTTTATCGCTTTTTGGGGCCTGCTGCCTCAGACCGAATTTGTGCAAATTCTTATAACCACCTATGTTTTGAAATGGATCGTCGCAGTTATCGATACACCATTTCTCTATCTGGCCCAGCTTATGTTCAACCGAGGGATGATAGCCGCAGATGTTGACAATGAGTAAGGGAGGTTAGGCGGATATTTTTCCATAAAAAAAGGTTTGTCCAACGTCGTTGGGCAAACCTTTTTTTATCAGCTTAAAGACAAAGAATCAGGGGGGTGTTTGCGTCTTTTCAGCGTACCTTTCGATCCTTTGTTTTTTCTTTTTTTTTTGTATCCTGTGCTTTCTTTCGAGCGGCGATATCTCGCTCCTTCGCCTTTTTCTCGGCCTCTGCATCGCCGGCCAGACGAGGACTTCTCGGAATAGCTTTGTCCACTACCGCATCACAGGTACAGTGGATTTCTTCAGGACACTCGGCTATTTCATGGCAGGTGGCATAGCGCAAAAGCTTTTTAATTCCAGCGATGGAAATGCCCTCATCATGAATGAGCCTGCGCAGACAGCCTATCCAGGTAATATCGTTTGTCGAGTAGAGCCTTCTGTTGCCTTCACGACCGGGTTTAATCAGCCCCTCATCCTCGTAGATCCGCAGGGTACGAGGATGAACGTCGAGTAATTTCGCGGCCACGCCAATTGGGTAAATAGGCAAATCTTTCCGTAAGGGCTCTACCTTGGATTTTTTTTTCACTCTGGGCAATCTCCTGCAACATGGAATTGTAACTGTCTTCCCCAATTTACCTTCAAGCAATGACAGAAAAATCGGGGATCAGACCACTGCTCAGTGCTGCTCCGACACATGTCCACGAAACAATTTTTCCCCCATAAAGAAGGTCAGCCCACAAAAGGCCATACCGCCCAGCACGACAAGATTTTCATGCAGACTAGGCATATAGCTGAGCAGCTCCGGGTAATCAACCAGTCCCATACCATGGTAAGCCGGTACCAGCTGGCCAACGATCACCAGGTCATAGCGCATAAAAAAGATCCCGATCATGCCGGCCAGGGCGGCGATAAACAGCGCATTCATATTCCGGCCTTTCACCGCCAAAATTATGGCGAAGGGGATGATCATGCCCAGTGCCACTTCACCGATCCAGAAATTCAACGCATACTGCCCGGTTAACAACGTCTGCATTGCCTCGTATTTTCCAGGAGGTTGACCGGTGACACCGGTAATCATCTTCCAGGCGGTGAAAAAGATGATGATACCCATCATCAGCGCCCCCATCTTCGCCACGCTTTCCAATGATTTTTTCATCTTCTCACTCATTTTCCAGCCATTGAAGCGATAGGCGATGTAGGTAAAGAAGATAATCGCCACACAACCCGACATCGCCGCCGAGGTAATAAAATAGATCGGCATATAGGGGCCGTGCCAAAATTCGCGACCATTTAAAAGTCCAAAGACCGCTCCGAGATTGGAATGAGCGACAATACCGGTCAACAATCCCGCCAGCCCAAAACCGGTGGCGACCTTATGATTATTCATCTGCAGCATGACGAACTCAATCATCATAAAGAAGAGATAGGCGCCGTACAGGGTGCCCATCCACCAGATATTGGAGGTTGGATTCGCCCCGATGACATTGCCAACCGGCATCCGCCAGGAGTTTTCAATCTCGAAGGCAATGACCAGAAACCCCGCAATGATAGTACCAATGGACATAAACACCGCCCGTTTGGCAATTGGGTTGAAATTTTCAAAACCAAAGACATGGCCCACCGAAGAGACGATGCACAGCCCCGTCGACGTCACGACAAAAAAGACATAGGCCGCAATCAGGATGCCCCAGGGCACACCACGACTTACCCCGAAGGTATGTTCATGACCCACATACAGGGAATGGATTCCGGCGGCTACCCCGATGACGGTGAGCAGCGCCAGCACGCCGATTGTCAGAGTGTACTTGCCGGATCCGGCCGCTTCCAGACCCCCTTCCTGGGGAAGGATTCCTGCCAAGACATTGTTCATTTTTCACCTCTCTAAAAATAGTAAATATTGTTTATGGTCACGTTGCTCAGAAAAAAGGCCAATTACCGGTATTCCTCCAGAAGGTATCTAAATACGGCTTAACTTTCAGATCATACAATGTGTGCAGCAATGCACTCCCTATCCAAAATATGAGAAAAAAGATTCCTTCCATAGCACCTCCTGTTCCAGTATCCGGCCATTCATTCATACCAGTGGTCACCCACCTGTCCCCCACTATCTAAAACTAACAATAGCTGTACATCTTACAATTCTAGTTGTCAAGTTATTGATCACATAAAATATGCATCCATTCTCCATCAACACCTCGCATAAAGCCAGGACATACCTCTAATTATTGTTTTTATTGTATTTTTAAGTTTTCAGATGTGAGCGAACATCCAACTTTTCTCCAACCAAAAAGGACGCACTTATCGCCCACCTTTCACACTAGACGCATTTTGCGCCATAAATATTTCCCAAAGAGGCAAACGATCCCGACCAAAAGATCGACAAGGAGGGCAAAGAGAACCGACCATGTCGGTAGATTTGTCGCGGGAAGAGAGAGGAAACTGTCAGCAGGAGGCAGGCCGCGCAGGACGCGGCACAGCAGAAAACACAACGCGGCGGGAACAAAGGATGAGACAGAAAAATGATGTAATATTAAGGCCTAGGCAGCGATATCATCATTTATTGCCGGCGGAACAATCCTGGTAATCTTTTTAGGCACCAGGGTATTGGAGAAAAATGCCGAACAACGTCTTCTTTTTTCAAAAGGACAATCGATAAGATTCCAGCAGGGGGTGTATTTGAGCAGTTTCTTGACGGAGTTTATACTGAGTCCATGTTCGTGCACCATCTCTCTGAGACACTCAATCCACTGCATGTCACGCAGGGTATAATACCTCCAGGATCCCTTTCGTTTGGGGCTGATGAGCCCGGCATCCTCATAGTTTCTTAAAGTACGTGGATGAACGCCGACCATTTCAGCTGCAGTACCAATGGTGAAGAGGGCTTTATTTTCTTTCATATCTACTTCTCCTTGTCATTCTTCCGGTGCGGGAACAGAATTTCTCTCGACGCACCGGAAGAATTAGTCATAATGGCAGATTCCGAGTCAATCAGTGAGAAGCCTTGTCGCTGAAGATGCCATCGAGAAATCGCTCTCCCAAAACGAAACCCAGGCCGACTACGCCGAGTCCAGCAACCACCAGAAGATATTCAGAGGCGGTGGGCATATAGGAGAGATACTGCGGTACACCGACAAGACCAAAATCGCTGGGGACAATCTGGCCGGAGACAACCAGGTTATAACGTGAGAAAAACTGTCCAACCAGGATCATCAGCGCAGCAGTCGACATGGCATACATTGAATTGAGCCGACTGACAACCAGAAGAAAGCAGGGTAAAACCAGGCCGATACATATCTCAAAGACCCAGAAGCTGGTAGACAGCGGTCCATTGATCATGGAATTGGCGGCCATGATCATTTCGTCATTGCTGCCATAGGCGTTGGCGAATTTCCATGCAGTGGCAAGGGTTATCAAAAATGTCATAAGAACCATTATCTTACCGGCAGTCTGCAAGCCGCGAAAGGTATCGTCGCTCATCGGCCTTTTCTGAAGGACATGGCTGTAATGCGTAAACATCACTACCGCGGCAGCCCCTGACAAGACGGCACAGGCGAGAAAGAACACCGGCAGCTGGGAGCCGTACCAGAACGGTCGCGAGGCAAGCGATGCAAAGACCGAACCTAAATTGCTGTTTGCCAGCGCCTCGGTAACGGCACCGACTACTCCCAGAAAAATTGCTATCGAATAGCGTTTGGTGATGATCAGGAAAAGCTCAAGAAACATCACTCCAACGGCCATGCCGTAGAGCGTTCCCATCCACCAGATATTGGACGTCACGTTTGGATATAAAACAACCCCGAGAGGCATGCGCCAGGGATTTTCGATCTCCAGACCAATCACCATGAAAGCGCCAAGAAGCGATATAATCGACAGCCAGACCATCCTGTTGGCTAAAGGTGCCATCTGATTCCCGCCAAAGGCGTGGCTAAACGCTGCCAGTACACAAAGTCCCGTGGAAATAATTGCAAAATAGGCATACACCCCGATGAGCATTCCCCAGGGCATCTCCCGGGTGTTGGCAAAGGCGTGATGATGCCCCACCCATTGCGCATAGACTGCTGCGGCCACCCCGATACATATCATAAACAGACTCAGCCACATCAGCTTATTCGCCGGCAACTTGACGGATACCGGTGCCGTGGTTATAGATATATTCCCTTCCATTGTGTATCTCCTTCTTTTCAAGACTGTTTTTTGTAAGATTGAACGATCGTTTCCGTTACTTTGCCGATATGGATTCCGGCTCCCGATGGTCATTATCCTCCAAGCCCAGTTTAATAAGGGCTATCAATGCAATCGGAGCACTAAAGGGGCCGAGGACGACAAACAGGACAAATGAAAGGAGAAACCAGAACCACTGGCTGACCTGCTCCACCAAGATCCGGAGACTGTAAAAAACACTCTCAACCGATCGACTTATTCCTTGTTTTTGCAGTGTAGCCGCCATGACAACCTCCTCATATTTTTTATCAAAACCATCCTTTATCTACCTATTAAACAGCAAGAGGTATGCCATGATAAAAAAGCCACGGAGAATCTTTACATCAACACAATATCCTATTGTTTTTATGTACTTTTCACGTACTTCTTCCAACAGGAAAGGCAGGGGGCGACGCCTGCACTCTTCCCCAATAGGACGCAATACACGCCACAACCATGCTTGATACTAGGCGCATTTTGCGCCCAAAGGAGAACAGAGCTATCATACTGAAATGAATGATATATTCTACAGAATCGAGAAAGAGGGGTTTACAGGAAAAGGCTGAGGCAGTGCAAAAGGAATGTGGAAGATCAGTAATATTTCGAATACTATCGGTACATTAAAAGAAAATACAGCAAAATGGGCGTATTTTGCGTCGTAACAAAGGAGAAAACCGGAAACGGTGGGAGAATTCTGCGGTCAAGAGACGAAGCGGCAAACAAATATAAAAGGACCGTTCGTGAACGGTCCTTCTATCAAACAATGGTCAAGGCCTGAATTTACTCTACCAACTCAATGTCCTTTTTCAACGGAACCATCGTCTCCAAGCAGGCGGGCGTGCCCCCGCACGCCAATATGACAGGTTGTACAGCGGGTATTCGAGGCAAAGGCCGTTGATCCGTCATGACAGGCACCGCAATAGCCGCCCTCATACAACGTTGCCATGGTGAAATCCTCATTTTCCTCGGCGGCTCCAGCCTCCATGGCAAACAGGTCGTCATGACAGGAATCACAATCGAGACCGGCATCCATGGTATGTGTTTTATGATGAAAAACCACTGACTTCACCGGCTTTACCCAGATAATGGGATCTTTTGGGCCGTAGGTGTCTTCATCATAATCATCGGCAACCTTTGCATCGTCGCTCGCCGAAAGAAGCGCCCCGGAAAACAGAAAAACACCGACAACCATCAATAATAGAATCTTCTTCATTTTTTTCTCCGACGTATCATCATCACTCCTCCAGTTCTGGCGAGGAGAAGATCAAATTACTCTCGAGGCTTATTTCCCGTTTACCGGGGTTAGGAATTTATATAAAACACATTAGGCACTGCACCTGTTTCCGGACGTAACACCCACACCATGGTTTCCGGAGAATGGACAAGTTGATACACGCGGCTTTTCGGATCAGCCAGATCACCGAAGACACGCACGTCAGCCGGACACGCTTCGACACAGGCGGTGGTCATTTCGCCTTTGGACAACTTTGCTTCGAAACAGAAATCACATTTATCCACAGCCCGTGTTTCTTCCTTAAAATACCGGGCATTATAAGGACAGGCGGTCATACAGGTTTTACAGCCGATACAGCGACTTGGCTTCATAACGACGATGCCGGTTTTCTCATCCTTCCAGGTTGCCGTTGTCGGACATACCCGCACACACGGCGGTCGATTGCAGTGATTGCAGAGTACCGGCATAAAGGTTGTCTCGAATTTATCGCCGCCGAGGGACCGGCGTTTTTCAAGGATAGTGGTCCTGAAGCCATACGCCGGGACATGATTGGTTTTGACACAGGCATCTTTACAGCGCTCACAATCGATGCAGAGTTTTTCCCTGAGAACCATACTGTAATGTGGGGTATAGGCGTACTTGCCGATTTCAGGTACAACGCCTGCGGCATGTACCGGTTTCGCAGAGGTCAGCGACAGGACGCTTCCTCCGAGATACATGCCGGTGACCGCCAGACCAAACTTTAAAAACCTCCGACGCTCAGCCGAAGAAAGGCTACGCAGATCTTCACTTTCCATCTGTTCCAAATCATCAATTTTCATACTCACGCCTCTTAATTTTCGACACAACTCAACACACATCCATCAGCTGAGTGTTATTTTTCTTTCAGCAAAACAACCGCGCAACAACATTAATATAATGGAAATGTTATCCTCGCCTTGGCGACAAGAAATACATTTCATAAAAAGATGTCTATCCTTTTAAGGAGTAATTCGACATACCTCTGCCCAAAGCTTTCAATTAATGGGGTAAACGGTGACAAAATACAACTAAAAAAGCTCTCCTTGACTAAAATAGAGCGCAAAAAAGCCTCTGACTTGTCACTAGTCACTACATATGTCCATTTATATGCATATGTACATAAGTGTTTCACTATTCTCTTAACTTCAAGTTTGTACATGGTACAAAACACCTTGTCAAGTTATTTGCCGCCGGAGAAGGGCACCCTTTTTTCCCGGCAAATTTGATCGGCGGCGGGACAGAAAAGATACTCACTGCTGGACTTGAGCCGTCAATGCGTTACAATCTGATAAGTTACTACTTTTTTGGTATGCCTCTCTGCGGAGAAGCAATGCACCATGAGTGGTATACCTGTTTTTCAGGGCACAACAACTCCTCCACAAGAAAATCCCATGGCGCAGGTGAACCCTATGCAAAGAGACAAATGAAGCAGGACAAAGCAGCTTCTCCAATAACCGAGAAATCCCTTTTCTATTGGGTGTTCAGGGATAATTTTAAACTGCAGATCATCTTACTGGTGGTTATTGTTGTGATCGTCTTTGCCCGGGTTATCCCCCTTGAAATGCAGAAACGGATCATCAACGACTCGATTGCCCTGCGTAATATTGATGGCCTTATCCTCTACTCCGCCATTTACATGGTGGCCATTACCACAGCCAGCGGCCTGAAGCTGGCCATCAACTATCTCCAGGCCGTCATTGGTGAAAGGGCCATGACTGCAATGCGCAAGGAACTGTATCACCACATCCTCACCCTCTCTTTAGGCTTTTTTCGTACCACCCAGCCGGGAATGGTGGTCTCCTCCCTCATGACCGAACTGAGCACGGCCGGCACCTTTGCCGGGATGGCCTTTGCCGTGCCGGTCACCAATATCCTTACCCTGCTGGCCTTTACCGCCTACCTCCTCTGGCTGAACCCGAAACTTGCAGGAGCCACCCTGCTCATTTATCCGATGGTCGTTTTTGTTATCCCGATCCTGCAGAAAAAAGCCAACAAAGCCAATAAGAAAAGGGTTGACCTGTCGCGTACGACGTCCAGCCAGATTGCCGAGTCGATATCCGGTATTCACGAAATTCAAGTCCACGGCGCATACCAGCAGGAAGGAAGAAAATTCAATAATCTCGCTGAAAAATTAAAAAAAATCAGGATTCGCTGGTCCCTCTTTCGCTTTGGCATTAAAACGGCCAACAACTACTTTGTTGGTCTGGGGCCTTTTGTGGTCTTTATCTTCGGCGGATACCTGGTTATGCGCGGCGAACTTGCCCTGGGGGCAATGGTCGCCTTTTTGTCCGCCCAGGAAAAGCTTTTCGATCCCTGGAAGGAGCTGATCGACTTCTACCAGACCTACCAGGATGCCGTTGTCCGCTATCGACGCACCATGAGTTATTTCGATTCGGTTCCCGAATTCTCCCTTGATCTTGTTAAAACTACCCGTCCGCTGCTTAACGGCACTATCGACGTGAGCAATCTGGTCTACGAAACCATCGATGGTCATCGGCTGCTTAACGGCATCTCTTTTTCTCTTGCAGCCGGAGAACACCTGGCGGTAGTCGGCTATTCCGGCGGCGGGAAAAGCACGCTTATTCAGAGTATCGGCAAGATGTTCAATTACACCTCAGGCAGTATTCAGCTGGGCGGCCGTGAACTGTCGACTATACCCAAAAATGAGATCATCCAGAATGTTGGTTATGTCTCTCAGAACCCTTTCATCTTCACTGGATCGATCGAAGAAAACCTGCTCTATGCCTATAGGGCGGCGACGGAAGCAGCGGCAGAGCCGCCTGCCGAGGAGATGAAAATCGATCTGGACAGGATGATTCTGGTGCTGCAGCAGGTCGGACTTTTCATCGACGTCATGCGCTTCGGCCTCGACAGTATCATCGCCTCGGACGACGCAGATACTGCCGCAAAGATCATTCGCATCCGCCGGCGTTTCCGGGAAAAATTTGGCGAAAAACTCTCCAGCTACGTCGAGTTTTATAATGTGCACAGCTACCATGTTAATTCGAATGTGGCGGAAAACATTCTTTTCGGTACCAGCACCAGCGAGGAATTTGCCTTTCATCTCCTCCCGGATAATGCGCAGTTTCGATCCTTTCTCCAATCGGTTGACCTCCTGCAGCCCCTGCTGTCCCTGGGGATTGAACTCGCCGGGCAGGCGGTCGATATCCTCGCCGGTGTCGGCACCGTCGATCTGTTCTTTAAAAACAGCCCCGTTCCCGCCGACCGACTGGAGGAATGTGAAACCATACTCATCAGGCTGAAAAAGCAGCCTTTATCGTCGCTTCCGCCGCAAAATCAAGCCTTTCTTCTTTCCCTGGCGCTGAACTTTACCCCTTCTATTCATACCATGAGCCGGTTGCCGGAAAAACTCAAAGAGCTCATCCTCTCGGCACGGAAAATTTTTCCACAATGGTGCCGCGCGATGAGCCAGGATCTCTTCACCTCCTATAGCGAGACAAACTATATCCATGGCCAATCGATCCTGAATAATATCTTCTTCGGCAGGATCAAACCAGGTCTGCCCCAGGCCCAGGAAATCATCAATCAATCGATCATGCACCTGCTGGTGGAAGAAGATTATCTCGAAAAAATCGCCGCCTTCGGCATGTCTTTTCAGGTCGGCACCATGGGCGATCGCCTTTCCGGCGGACAACGGCAGAAACTGGCCATTGCCAGGGTGCTCATCAAACAACCGAAAATCATTTTGATGGATGAAGCGACTTCGGCCCTCGACAACAAATCCCAGGCGAGAATCCAACGCCTGATGACCACCCGCTGGAAGGGCAAGAGGACGGTCGTTGCCGCGGTGCATCGTCTGGATATACTGAACACCTTTGATAAAATCGCGGTAATGAAGGCTGGAAAACTAGTTGAGTTCGGTACCTACCAGGAACTCATCGAACAAAAAGGAATACTCCATGAGCTCATCTACGGCAGAAAATAATCAGGTTCCGGAAATGCAACAAAATCTGGAGCTGTTGAAAGAAATGGTCTGGTTTTCTTCATTTCCAGGCAAGGCACTGAAACTCCTTGCTTTTCTTGCAGAAAGAGCGCAGGTTGTACCCGGTGATGTCCTCTTTGAGGAAGGAGATGACCATGGCCGAGCCTACCTCATACTCTCCGGCAAACTGACCCTTGTCAAACAACAGGAAAACACAAAATTGGTTGTTAAACACTTTGCCGACGGGGATTTCCTCGGCTTTTTTTCTCTTCTTGGGGCAATGCCCGCCCTCTTTACCCTCGAGGCAGCAACTGAGACGACCCTTCTGACCATCAATCGCAAGCAGTTTTCAAAAATACTTGAACAATTCCCCGAGACAACCACACTTGCCCTAAAGGCTCTTTTAAAAGAGCTGCATACGTGGGAACGAAAGAACATCCACCAGGCCGCCGCATGCTGCCTCAGTAGAACGGGAGTAACCGTCCTCTAAGACACATGAATATGAAGATCTCTTTCCAGATACATAACGACCTGGCGGAAATTATCACCCTGCCGGATCAACTCCGGGTTCTGGGGCAGCAATGGTCTCTTTCCAGAAAAACCATTGCTGAGATCACTCTTATTCTCGATGAACTGATAACCAACACCATCTTGCATGGAGACTGCGACAAGAAACAGCCAATTGACATTACCCTGATAAAAACAGGACAGACACTGACAATTCAGATCATTGACGCCGGGCTTCCTTTTGATCCGACCCTCTGCACCATCCCCGATACCAGCCTGCCTCTTGAACAGAGGAAGTGCGGCGGACTCGGCATCCTCCTGGTACGCCAATTCTGTGAATACTGGCACTATACGCGATTAGACGACAAGAATATTCTTACCTTACAAAAAAAACTATAGGGAGCACAGGGAGCTACACGCACCTGCTACGACAGCTATGCAAACCACGATAACCAAAGACAACAATACCACCATTTTTGCCCTCAACGGCCGTCTCGATTCGAACTCCGCACCACAATTTGAACAAGAGCTGCAGGAGTTTCTTGTCTCCCCCTGTACCAACCTGTTGTTTGATTTCAACAATCTCGAGTATATATCCAGTGCCGGCCTGCGTGTTATCCTGAATATCGCCAAAGCGTATAAATCCTGTCAATACCTTTTTGTCACCTGTGCCATGCAGGAGCACGTCCAGGAGGTTTTTGAGATTTCCGGCTTTGACTCGTTCATAACTATCCACCGCTCACTCGACGAATCCCTGTCGGCATTGAAAGGCCGGAAATAAGCCGTTTGTCGTGGCGCCTACTGAACGGTTATGCCGACAGCACCTTCAACAATTTCACCTATCTTTACCGCGGCCTCAATACCGGCGCCATGCAGCTCACCAAGCAGTTTTTGTGCCTGGTCCCCGGGCAGGGACAGCAGCAGTCCTCCCGAGGTCTGCGGATCATAGAGCAGCTCCTGCTGGGACTTTGACAACGATCGCTTAAGCAGAAGAGGATATCTGGTAACCAGGGCTCTGTTCGCCTTATTGCTGCCGGTGGTCTGCCCCTTTTTATACATATCTTGCGCCCCCGAATAAAAAGGCAGCGCACTGTAGTCAATAATGGCATGGACCCTGCTGCTGTCGACAACCTCAAGCAGGTGGCCGAGGATGCCGAAACCGGTTACATCGGTACAGGCATGCAGGTTGTATTGCAGGGCTTTGGCCATGGCCGGACCGTTCAGCGCAGCGATGATCGGCAACACCGATCGTTCGAGCTCGACACCATTAAATTTTCCAGCTCGAACCGCGTTAAAGAGCACCCCGGAGCCGAGTGGCTTGGTAAGAATCAGCACATCACCCGGTTGCGCCCCGGCGTTGGTGATAATCCTGTCCGGATGGACAATCCCGTTGACACAGAGGCCATATTTCGGTTCGCAATCATCGACGGAATGCCCTCCGGCCAGGCAGGCGCCGGCTTCGACAACCTTGTCATTGCCTCCGCGTAAAATTTCCTTGAGGATGCCCATATCAAGATCTTTAGCGGGAAACATCACCAGATTCAGCGCGGTAAGAGGTTTGCCGCCCATGGCATAGATATCGGAAATTGAATTGGCTGCGGCAATCTGGCCAAACCAGTACGGGTCATCGACCGGCGGGGTGATAAAATCGACGGTGTTGATCATGGCCAGTTCGTCGGACAGTCGATAAACCGCGGCATCATCGCCCGTTTCCACGCCGACCAGCAGATTCGCATCTCGCCGAAAATCCAGGTGCTTGAGTGCGTCCGACAGATCCGCCGGACCAATTTTTGCCGCTCAGCCGCAGGTTCTGGCTAAACCGGTGAGTGTTTTTTTCTTAAAAAGCCGCATTCTTTTCCCCGGATAAACAAAAAATTATCAAATTTTACAATGCTTTTGCCATTGCTGCATCTGTAAGGTACTTACCCCATAGCAGGTACTGACAGGAATACCGGTTGGTTTCTTTTTACCGGCATTAAACATCTTTTTCTCGACCAAAGTTGCAAATTCTGGCTGGTGGTGCTCGGACAATTTTCCCTGCTTACGCCTTCTTCGTTCTATGCCCCGGCCTGGCGAGAATTTCCAGATAAAACGATTCGAGCTGCTGCTCTTCGACCTTATCGATACATTTGTTGATTTCAGAGAGGTGAATCTCACTTGCCTCCCCTTCATTATTACCGAATTTGCAGGCAAAATCCCAGAAGTCAACACCATCCGGCAGTGTTTTATTCCGCTCCCTCTTGATATACTTTTTCACATCGTGCCGTACTGCTTCTATCAACCTGGCATATTTGATTTTCGGATGGGTCAGGGTGAATGTTTTTTTCATATTTTTCCTTTAAAATAATAAGCGGCAACCTGTACATGACCATTTTTTCTTTGCCTTGTCACAAGTATTCCCTTTTTTTTGACCTTGTCAATCATGATGGCGTTGCTGTACCCTTATCGCCGGGGATTATCAAGCAAAAACCAATGAAGCCGATCGATACTCCTGCGATGCAGTTCACTCGCCCTTCGGCAAAGAAGCGGGCTGCTCGACGCTCGGTTCCTCAGGCTGTGCAGGTTCCAGCAGTTTTTCACGGGTCACTTTCCGCAGGGCCTCGACCGGCAGGGTATGCACCTTCAGATAGAGATCCCGGTCGGATAGCTTCAGGACATAGAAGTCTCCCGGCCCTTGTGCAAAAAGGTATTCCACCTGCTTGTCATCCTTTCTGACGGCGGTGAAATGAAAGAGTGGCTTACCGGCAAAAAGACCAGACACCTCTTTCGGATCAAGTACATCCTGGACAATCAGCCCGCGAGCCTTGGCCACCAGCGCATCCACCTCCAGCCGGTTGATCTGTTCCTCACCTTGACGGCCTTCAAGCTGCCAGCCGTCCGCCTCTTTTTTCAGGGTGAAGGTATCAAAGATCAAACCGACGAGGTCGTCATCCCTCTGCATCGCCAGAGAAGTATCCAGCCATTTATCGACACCGCTTTCCAACTCAAAGCCGGAGAGCGGGGTGGTGACAATTGCATTGCTCTCCGCCCGCCGCGCATACACCTGGCGAAAGGCCGGCGAAGTGCCGACATAAAAGTCCGCCAGGGCTTGATCGACTCCGCGCAGCAGCACATGGTTTTCAAAGCTCTCGGGAGCAACCTTAAACCTCTTCGCCGCCTCCACCGAGGTGGCTACGACCAAACCCTGTTTCATCCCGGCCAATTTATCGAGAAGTTCCTGAACTTTGTCGTTATCCACCGGTGCCGAAAAATGGGCCGGCACAATCCACTTGTCCTTCTCTTTGGTGAGGAGTACATTTTTCCCCTCGCCATCGGTAATTTCGATGGAGTGTACCGCGTCCGGGGCAAAGCTGATAAAGAGACTGTCGGGACCACCGGTATCGACACCCTTCCTGCCCACATGGAAAAACAGCGACAGGCCTATCTGCAGAAGCAGCAGGAGCATGGCTGCTGTAATCATTTTTTTCATCTGTTCTCCTCCAAACCCCAGGAGGCTGGTGTCAAATACTGTTGGTAGTGTTGCCGCCTTCTCTTGCGTATGGAGCGCCGTACCAGCCAGACCAGAACCAGACCGGACAGGGCCAGGCCATAGTTGAGATATTCCCAGAAAAGCTGGAGATCCCTGGTCATCGGCAGGAGGGTGCGCGAGAAATGACCGCGCCCTCTGATCGACAGCAGACCGCGATCCTCCAGAGACCAGTCGACAGTATTGGCCATCAGCTGGACTGGGTTGAGGTAACTGCTGCGCATGACACTCGAACCGATGCCGAGAACCGTATCGTTCAAGAAACTGTTTGAGCTGAACAGAACAATACGGCTTGGTGCCGGTGACTTATCGATCTGGCGGCTGATAATCCGCGGTTTATTCTCCTGCATTTCCTGCTCCGGCCCCTCGTCCCCATCCTCTCTGTTTTCGTCTTCCTGATCCGTCTCCACCAGCAGGGGTGAGGGTTTTCCGGCAAAAAACGAGGCAAACCGCCCCTCGACAACGACACCGAGGAGCTGTCTGCCTGTCTCACCGCCGGGGGCAAAGCCAAGCTCGCCATGCGCGGCGAAGTCCGGTTGGATATCTGTAGTGTCGGTCAGCCAGCTGTTTGCCGAACTTTCCAGCAGCCTCATCACCCGCCGCTGTTCGTTCTTGGCCATATCAATGGTTATCGGCGAGGCCCAGTTCATGGTCAATTGATTTAGACTGGTGAGCAGGCCGTTATCCTGATCCATGCCATCAGGGCGGATATCGACAAAAAAAGGATAGTTGACCAGCTGAGTTTCCTGGACGGTGAAGCCGCCAACATCCCGCTCCACGGGTACCGGAAAGGCACTGTTTTGCGGATCAAGAACCATTGCTTCCTCGATGGAAATGCCGTGAAATTTCAACCACTCCTCCAGGCCCGATGCTTTCTTGGCGACTTCGAGCTGTTGTTCAAGGTCAATGGCAAAAGGCGAGGTGGCCAGAACAACCGTGCCGCCCTGCATCAAAAATTGATCCATGGCAAAGAGCTGTTTTTCGTCAACAGCATCCGGGGCGACGACCAGCAGCAGATCCGTGGCATCGGGTACGCGGCCGTTGCTCAGATCGGCACTTATAACCGCATGTTCTCTGGCAAGTAATTCCTGCAAAATAGCAAACTGTGGTCCCAGGCCCCCCATGCCGTATTGCGGCAAGGGGGGCTGATTTTTCGGGGTATGCAAAGCGACAGTCCTGGTAAAGCCGCCGGCAAACCGTTTCAGGCCGGCGGAAAGTGCGCGCAGAAGACTTTCCCGGCTAAAATCCTCCGGCAAAGCCACTTCCACTTGCTGCTCGCCGCTCTTTAAGGTCAGATAGAACCAGAAGGTCCGCTCATCGAACAGGCTCGCCGCCATCGGCTGAAAGCCATACTCCGCATTTATCGCTGCCGCAACCGCCCCACCGTCACCATCGGGATCGACAATTTCAAAGCGGAAAAGTCCCTGCGCCTTATTCTCCATTTCCGTAAGAATGGTCCGCAGGTGGCTCTTCAGCTCGACCAGTTCCCCGGGCAACCGGTTGTCCGGCGATATATAGCCGATAAATTCCACCGGTCTGCCGATATCGGCAAAGAGATCTCCACCTCCCTGATAACTGTAGAGCACTTTCTTTATTGCCCGGGTGATATCGTATTCCGGGTTGCGCAGTTCGACATCGAGCTCCGTCTCTCCCCCGGCTTTGACCTCGATCAGATCGCGAAAGCCCAGGGTTTCGAATTGATCGCCATACTGGATGAGGATGTCGAAATAGGAGTTGGTCACCGAGGCCTGGTACCTGCTGGCAGTCTGAAAAGGCACCGGCCGGATACCATATTTCTGTCCGGCTTCCTGTTCCATGTCCGGGTGTTCCTGGGGATCAATAAACTCGACACGGACCTTGTCTCCGCCGGCCACGCCGTACTCGCCGAGCAGATCACGGATACGCGGCACCAGAGGCGCCAGCAGCGGATGCGTCTGGGCTGAAAAATAGCCGCGGATAAGCAACGGCTCTTTCAATTGCGCGAGATAGTTGCGGCTGGTCTCCGAGAGGGAATAGATGTTCCCTGTGGTCATATCGACGCGGAGCATATTGACCGGGGCCAGCCAGAAATTGGCGACAAGAAAGTTGGCAATGACCAGGCCGCAGAGTAGTTGCCGGCGGGTATGCTGAACATTGACGGGATTATCCCCCCAGCGGATTTTCTCCAGGCCATAGACATTCAGGGTAAGAAATATGCCCATCAACGAGAGATAGTAATAAAGATCGCGCAAATCGACAACCCCGCGGGTGATCGAGGCAAAACGGGAACCAGAGCCGAGCATCTGCAGAATTTCCGCGCCACGGTTGCCGAAAAACGACACCAGGGTATTCGAACCGATGACATAAAAGAACGAACAGACCAGCACCGTGACGATCAGGCTGACAATCTGATTGTCCGACTTGACGCTGACATAGAGACCAATCGCAATATACGCCGCTGCCAGGAAAAGGGTCGCCAGGTAACCACCGTAAACCGGTCCCCAGTCCAGAGGCCCCATAAAGCTCACCGTTACCGGTATCGGCAGGGTCAACAGCAGGGACAGGGCGACAAGACCCAGGCAGGCAAAAAACTTACCGAGAACCAGCGCCGCAGGCGACACCGGAGAGGTGAGCAGCAGTTCCAGGGTGCCCGCACGCCTCTCCTCGGCCCACGAGCGCATGGTCACTGCCGCCGAAAGAAAGATCAAAAGAATCGGCATCCAGGTAAAGAGCGGTCGTATTTCCGAGATATTACGGGAGAAAAATGTTTCTACCCAGAAAAAGATAAACAGATTCACCGCCAGAAAGACTCCGATGAAGATAAAGGCGATCGGTGAACTGAAAAAGGAACCGAACTCCTTGCGGGTTATGCGAAAGATATGTTTCATTGCGCTCTTTTCCTCCTCAACCGCTTATCTCCGCGAAGACTGTTTCAAGATTACGTGAGGCAAAGTGCATGGTGTAAAGCCGGTAGCCCTTGTCATGCAGGGCATCGGCTATGCGGGCCGCAGCTTCCTGACGATCCTCCCCAGCAGCTATCGTCACGGCGTAACTCCTGCCCGATGTGCATGACCGGCAATTGCCGACCGGCAGGATGGCGTCAACGCCGGGAAATTTTTCGATAAGCAACCGTGGATCTTCATCGATTCCACCTACCTGCAGCAGCAGCCGGCCCTCCGTCTGCAGTTTATCCAGCTGGGCATCGAGGGCAACCTTGCCGTTTTTGAGAATAATGACCCGGTCACAGATAGCCTGCACTTCCTGCAGAACATGGGTGGAGACAATGACCGTCGACGATCGGGCCAGCTCGGTGATCAACCGGCGCATCTGCTGAATCTGGGTGGGATCGAGGCCATTGGTCGGCTCGTCGAGGATGAGGATATCCGGTTCATGCAGGATTGCCTGGGCAACGCCGGTTCGTTGCCGATATCCTTTGGAAAGTGTCGCTATCGGCAGCAGGGCTTTTTCCTGCAGACCGGTCCGGTCAATGGCCGCGGCGAGCAGCGATGCGCGCTTTTCCGTTGTCAGATCGTGCAGCGAGGCCATATAGTCGAGATACTCAACCACCGTCATTTCCGAGTAAAGCGGACAGTTTTCCGGCAGATAGCCGATGTCCTGCTGCACCGCCCGGCGGGTGGCCCCGATCTCCTTCCCGTTGACGGTGATGGTCCCTGCAGTCGGTTCAAGAAAGCCGGTGATCATCTTCATGATCGTCGTCTTTCCCGCTCCGTTATGGCCGAGAAGTCCGACAATCTCTCCCGATCCAATGGCGATCGACACGTCATCGACCGCCTTGAAACTGCCGTATTTTCTGGTAACGTGTTCAATTTTTATCATTTTTTTGACTCCTGCACTTCCTGGTCAATTATCGCCATCATCATGAAAATCAACATGAAAATTGTCTTATTTATGCCGGAATATACCCGCCGTACATTACTTGCACCTTACAGCAACATTACAAAGCTGTAATACAAGGCACCATACCTCACAGGTAGTAAATACTATCAATAAACTGTTTTTCTTCGACTATTGCAGCACACAGTAAAGAGACATAATGTAAAGGCACAGCAAGAGGATGGAAAAAGCAACAAAGAGTTCATTGCTGGTTTACTATTTAATTATTCGTTACTATTACATAAGGAGTCTGCCATGAGTATGCGAGGCGATGTTATTTCTGAAGAATATAACAAGATGGTTTGGGTTCATGACAGGGAAGGAAAAGAGTATGCCTGTTACGTTGAGGACCTCAAAGGAAAAATTAAAACCAGAGAGCAATTGACCGACGAAGAGAAGAAGAAGTGTCTTGATTTGAATACCGTTGTTGGAGATAGCTGGTAAGCCCAGCAGTAGGTACAGTATTTGACTTCTGACATTTTCTTACGTCCCCCACTGCAGAGTACGATTCGTGGGGGACTTTTTCATTTTAAGAATAATCCAGTTATTGTTCATTGTTCCCTGTTACGGCAATGTAAAGATTCGCTGGATAACAAACAACACAAGAGGAAAACGTGAAAAATCTACAACAATACTTCGAAAAGACCAAAGGAACTGGGGTGTTGGCTACTGCCGACAGCAACGGCAAAGTGGATGCGGCGATTTATTCGCATCCGCATTTTCTTGAAGAAGGCACGCTGGCCTTTATTATGCGCGACCGCCTCACCCACCACAACCTGCAATCAAACCCCTCGGCAACCTTTCTCTTTATCGAAGAAGGACCAGGCTACAAAGGCAAGCGGCTTTTTCTGCGTAAGGTTCGTGAAGAAAACAACCCGGAACTCATCCGGCAGATCAAACGCCGCAAATATACTGACGAAAATCAGGAGCCGATCTATCTCGTGTATTTCGCCATCGACAAGGAACTGCCACTCATCGGCGGTGAAAAGATGTAGGCTAAACAATGTTCATCCCACCGCATAGTAGCAGGAGCTGATCGACAGCGGTTTGATCTTTCCCTGGTGGATTGCCTGTATTGTTTGCCATGTTTTTCCCGGCAGAAATTTCTGCAGTGGTTGCGCTACCAGCATCATCCTGGGAAAGGTCGCGGCCAGTTGTGCATCCCACCTCCCGGCAAAATGCAGGAGGTCGTCGGGATAGACAACCGTCCGATCGCCCTCTTCGGCATCTGCCTCGAACGGCTCAATAATATTCAGATAACCGTAATCATCGGTTATCTCTTCGCCGGGCTGAATGTCTCTGACGGCAATCTCGAAATCATAGGGGGTAAGACAGCAATTCGCCTTGAAACTGTGATTGGTGTAACGGCAGTTATCCCAGCAGAAGATATAATTTCCCCTCTTGTTGCGAAAAGAATATTTCAGCAGGATTTCTTGATAAATGGGATCATAGCAGGCCAGCTCCGCCGGCTGTATTTCCCGGTCAAGTGCATCGAGGCACCAGGTTATTGTCCCGCAGGCAATGAACGTAGTGGCAAAGAGACCATAACCTTTATTGTTATCTATAAAACGTACTTCCGTATCGGGGTGAATCATCGAGCAATCTCCAAAAGAGGTAATATTTTCTATACCTTCGGCAAATGGGCCAAGATGTGCCATGCCGTATAAGTTGCGACATCCTCCATGATTCAAAAATCAACACCCACCGACGGGAAGTCGGTGGGTGTTGTATCTATTGTCGCTAAACGTAACGATTGCCGATTCCTTCGCAAATAGCCAGAAAGACATTTTTAATCATTAAACAGCGTCTCGCCGTAATAATCGTCCGGATCATAATCGGCTTCAAGCATGGTCAATTTAACCGGCTCTTTAGAGGTGAGTACATATTCCGTGCCGCATTCATAGCAGACGATCGCATCCCCCTTGCTAAAATAGTATTCAATCGGAATATATTCCATACAGATCTCGCATTTTCCAAAACGTTCCCTGTCACCCTGATGTTTATTAAACTTGCCCATGGTATCCTCCTCTACGCAATTAAGTCATGGATAGTCTTTAGAATGCACCTAACAAGAAGCGTGCCACTTTCGTCACTCACCTATCCAGCTGTATTTACGTAACAATCCAACTCGACTGATAATTTATGCAAAATATACCATCACAGCAGGAATTCCGACAGACAGGGCAACCGTCTGACAACAAAGGAATAATATTTTATGATAACATGCACTTACTTTATATTTCCGATACACATTAATTATTCCGATTTCCTGAAATCTTCCTTCTTCAAGCCATAGATTTTCATTTTGTTATAGAGGGCTCGCGGGGTCAACCCGGCAAATTGCGCCGATTCGCCGATGCGTCCATTGGTATAATCGAGCAGCTCAACGAGGTACTTCCGTTCCGCAGCCTGAGAAAGAAAAGTTTTATATGATTTCAAGGTGGTGCCGGGCCGAAAGGCATGCTCATGTAATTCGCCTTCAGACGGATGCGAAGGGGCGATCGGCAAGCCCGGAATGTGGATAAGATCGGCGCTGATGATCTCGCTGTCGGCGAGCATAACCGCCCTTTCAATGACATTTTGCAGCTCTCTGATATTGCCGAACCAGGGAACGGAGAGGAGAATTTTCTTGGCCTGTCGATCCAGTCCTTTAATATAGTCTCGTCCATCCTTCTTTTTCTTATTGATTAAATGCTGCGTCAGCAGCGGAATGTCCTCGATTCTGTCACGAAGCGGCGGCACATGGATCTGAAAGACCGATAAACGGTAATAGAGGTCGGAGCGAAGTCGCCCTGAGGTCAAGAGTTCAACAGGATCGGTATTCGTGGCCCCGATCACGCGGAAATCGGTACTCACTTCGGTATTTCCACCCAGACGCTGCAGGCTTTTTTCCTGCAGAACACGCAACAGGCGTACCTGCATAGCCGGCGACATCGATTCTATTTCATCGAGAAAGAGCGTCCCCCCGGCGGCATGTTCAATCTTTCCGATACGGCGACTGGTGGCCCCGGTGAAGGCCCCTTTTTCATAGCCGAAAAGTTCCGATTCAAGCAGACTGTCAGGCAGGGCGCCGCAGTTGACCGCCATGAACGGTCCTGAACGGCGGCGTGATTCATTGTGAAAAATATTGGCAAGGAGTTCTTTGCCCGTCCCCGTCTCCCCCTGTAAAAAAATCGGTGACTCGGTCGGGGCAATGTCTTTGATCAGGTCGAGCAATTTTTCCATAAGCGGGCTCTTGGTGACAATGGCCTCTCGTCCCGGCTGGGCCTGGATGTAACCGGCCAGATACCTCTCCCGGTTTTGCTCACGGATGTCACGCATCAGCTTTGCAAAAAGCTCCGCACAGCGTCCGATAGCCGTATCGGCCAGCACCTGTACCTTATTTGCATGACTGCGGACCAGTTCCTCAGCCTTTGCGTCTCCACCTCCTATCAGAAAAATCTGCGGCGTATTATGGGTCGCCGCCAGCTCGGCAAGTGCCAGCTCGGCAAAATCAGGGTGCCCCGCTTCGATTATCCATACATCGAAAATACGCGAGAAGGCTGTTGAATAAAATTCAGCGGAGGAATTGACATGCAAAAACCGGCATGGCATTGAAGAAAAATCGGCAAGGAGTTTTTCGCGTTTTTCTTTCAGACCAAAAATGAGAATATTATACATGGTTCCTCACCTGAAACATTGCACAGGTCATTTCATGGGATTATATTCCAGGAGGCTATCTCTGCAGCAAATCAGGACTTCTGAAAGGATCGAATGAACTTGCGGTCAATGTAATCCTTGATACGAAAAGCCAGCCGCCCGGAAAAAGTTATACACCATTTGGCGAGAACGCCTTCGCCATCACCGAGATTGTAGATGAGAAGATATTTTCCCCCGGGAGAAAATTTTTCCGGCTCTTTTCCATCAAGACAGGCGAGCAGATTGTTGTACAAAACACCATTCTGTCGAACGGCATAGACCCCCACCTTATCGAGAGGCTGCGGGGCGAAAGAGATACAGTCGCCGCCGCCGAAAATGTTGTCATAACCGGTTGAGCGCAGATATTCGTCGACCAGCAATCCGCCATCCGGACCGATGGGCAGCCCCGATGCGGCAAAGATCGGCGATGGTCGGACCCCTACGGCCGGAAAAACAATATCGACCTGATAACTTCGGTCGTTTTCCAGCAGGAGTCGACCGTTTTCTATCTGCCTGACATAACCGGTCTCAATGATTTCAACCCCCTTTCTCTCGAGTATCTTTCGTGTCAGGCGACGAACCTGCGCCGGTCGGCCGGACATAAACGTTCGTCCGGCAAACAACTGGATCCGGGGCATCTCCACGCCCTGCTCACTGCACAGCTGGTGTATATTTCCGGCAAGTTCGATGGCCGACGGCCCGCTGCCGACCAGAGCTATGGTGATCTTTTTCGTCGCGGCCAGCTCAAGGATTCGCTGTCTGGCGGTGAGCAGAGCTTCGATGGGTTTGGCGGTAAAAACAGTGTCGGAGTTCCCCCGGACCATGTCCTGCGGGACATACGAACCGGCATTACATGAAAGGACATCATAGGGAATTTCTTCCTCTGCGCCTTCCGCTTTCCCCTCGTCTATTTTCTGCACATGGACGAGCTGTTTGTCCGGGTCAATGCGGTATGCCTTGCCAAGAACAAACCTGCCGCCCTTGGCTTCCACCTGCCGGCGGGTGGCAAATCGGATATCATCCGGGTGATACGTCCCACCGAGCATTCCCGGCCCCATGCCGCTGTAATAATGGTATTCAGACGGTTGAATGACGGTCACCCCATAGCCTTTGGCGACAAAGACATGCAGGTTGGCCAGGGTGACCATGTGGGCATGGCCGCCGCCGATGAGAACCAGTTGTTTGGTCATGTCAGACAAGCTCCTGCCGATCGATATAGCTGCTCAACCGGGCAATATGACTGCGCTCTTCCTCGGCAATCTGCAGCAGAACCTGCTTTGTTGCCTGTTTATCGCTTCGCTCGGCAGCCCGCAGATAGAGATCAAGCGCCTGCGCTTCAATGGCCATGGCCAGGCCGAGCACTTCGATTTCAGAATCGACATCAACTGCGTACAGCTGCAGATATTCCTCTGTAGTCAGACCGCCTTCCAATGCCGGTTCGGCAATTTTTTCGGCAAACTCGGTCATCGTCAAGGCAGTTCCGGTAATCTCGCGATAGAGTTCGACCAATCGCTGCTGATGCAGGATCTCAATGTCGGCGAGTTGAGTAAAAAGTGCCCTGGTCGATTCCAGCGAAACCTTTGACTGCATGGACAGGTAAAAGTCTCGCAATCCCATTTCCAGACCAAAACCGACAACAATCGCCTCTTCGGGACTCTCTTCCCTGGTAAAAAGATGCAGACCGGTCTCCTCGGAGCCAACCGCGACCTCTTTTTTCCAGGCCTTTATTCCGCCGGTCAGATTATAAACCTTACGAAAACCTTTACCGGAGAGCATCTGCGCAGCGACCCGGCTGCGCCCGCCAATGGCTCAGTAGATGACGATCGGTTTGTCCTTGTCGAGCTCCGCCAATCGGTTGTCCAGATCGCCGAGCGGCAGGAGCTTTGCCCCGGGAAGATGACCACGGTTATACTCTTTTGGTTGTCGGACATCGAGAAAAATGACCTCGCCATCAGGCTTCTTCTCGGCGAGCTGAAGCGCCTCTTCCCAGCTTATAGAAGAGACCGGGGTGAAAAACTGCATCCATTTCATAGTGTGCTCTCCTCAAATTATTTTGCCGCTGGATAAATTCCCTATAACGGTTCCGCATGCCAAAGCGATACCATCGTTTCGCGTAAAAAACAACGTTGCTGTCAGGGTAGAAAGAGCAAAAGTGATAAACTGTGCTGTGCCCTGCAGCTTAGGGGTAATCCCTGCTTGAGATGCTGGATATTCAGGGTGATAATCATCGGGTAGACCACGAGAAAACCAAGCGGCACAGACGAGATTTTTATTGATACGCTGCAGAATTTTCCACATAATCATTCACCCTTGGGTATACTGTTTTTCAAAAAGAGAGATAGACTCAAATTGTGCATATGCTATATTGACATAAACAAGCAACTTTGACAAACCTACAAACATTCTTCTAGCAGAACAATATGGAACAGACAGATTCCCCATCGCCCCATGCAAGCCATCGTTTTTGTCTCATGTGCGGCCAGGACAATCCCTTATCTTTCGGCCTGAAGTTCACAAAAAATGCTGACGGCGCCGTCTCGACTAGTTTCACCGGAAATCGCAATCTGCAGGGATACACCGGCGTCATGCACGGTGGTGTCCTTTCCGCCCTGCTCGACACGGCCATGGCGCAATGTTTATTGCATCAGGATATTGAAGCGGTGACCGGAGAATTGACTGTGCGGTATCTCGAACAGGTCGACTGTGACGGTACGCTGGACATCCAGGCCTGGATAGACTCGTCTCTGCCGCCGCTTTATCACCTCAAGTCACAGATCCGCATCGGCGGCAAAATAGTCTGCAAAGGCAAGGGCAGATTCATGCAACGGGAAAGACAGGAAAAAGGCAGCGTTGAATAATGATGGGGGAAAACATGACAGGGGCGGCAACACGAAATATCTATCTCGATGACAACCAGAACAGGTTCATCGAACAATTGATGGAATGGCTGGCAATACCGAGTATCAGTGCCCTCTCCGAGCATAAGGACGACGTCGGCAAAGCCGCCGACTGGGTCAGAAACAGGTTGATGGCGATCGGTTTCCCCACATCTCAGATCATAGCAACCAAGGGGCATCCTCTGGTCTTCGCCGAGTGGCTGGTGGATGACAGGCAACCGACCCTGCTCATCTATGGCCATTATGATGTGCAGCCTGTCGACCCGATAGAGCAGTGGAACAGTCCACCCTTTCAACCGACCATCCGTGCCGGTAACATGTACTGCCGCGGCGCAAGTGATGATAAGGGACAGATCATACTCGTCCTTGCCGCTCTCGAGGCATGGATCAAAGTGGACGGCGCCCTGCCGGTAAATATTAAAATTCTCCTCGAGGGTGAGGAGGAGGCCGGTGGTGCATCAATTGCCACCTATGTGCAGGAAAATCCGGAACCGCTCCGAGCCGATGCGGTGTTAATCTGCGATACCCATATGGTCGATGCGGATCAACCGTCACTGGTTACCGGCCTGCGCGGTGTGCTCTATACCGAAATCGCCGTAACCGGAGCCAGGACCGACCTGCATTCCGGCAGTTATGGCGGCGTTGCCCCGAATCCCATCCATGCGCTCTGCGTGCTGATCAGCCGACTCAAAGGTGAAGACGGGATCATTCACATCCCCGAACTTGCCGCAGCCATCCCGGCGGCAACGGCTGCTGAAAAGCTTTTCTGGCAGGAAGATCCCCTGCACATCGAAAAAGCCTTGTGCACCGAGATGGGTGTGGCGGAGCTGGCCGGCGAAAAAGACTACCCTCCCCTGGAGAGGATAGGTCTGCGCCCGACTCTGGAAGTCCACGGCATACAAGGCGGTTTTACCGCGGAAGGGGCAAAAACCGTTATTCCATCATCAGCCGTGGCCAAAGTCAGCTTACGCCTCCCGGCCAATCTCGAGCCAAACGAGGTCTTTGGCTGGCTGGCGCAGGCGGTGCAGCGACACATGCCGGCGGGACACACTGTTCAGCTGACCAATCTACACGCCGGAAAGGGCTTTTACATCCCCCCCGGCGATCCCGCTCTTCTGGCCGCCGCCGACGCCCTCGAATTGATATATGGCAAGGCCCCGGTCTTTATGCGCGAAGGCGGATCCATCCCCATTGCCTCACTTTTTAAGGAAGTGCTGAATGTACCAGTGGTGTTAATGGGTTTCGGGCTGCCTGACGACTCGATCCATGCGCCAAACGAGAAATTCAGCCTGAGACAATTCAGCAAGGGGATGAAGACGGTTGCTGAATTTTTGGGCCGCTTGGCTCGCGGTTAGGGATGGCGCAGCGGATCAAACAGATACTCTAGCCCATTGACTTTAATCTCATAGACAATGGCCAGCATCTCCCCCAGTTTGCCCTGCGGAAAACCTTTTTGCGCAAACCAGACCACATAGGGTTCGGGCAGGTCGATAAGCAGTCGCCCCGCGTACTTGCCGAAAGGCATTTTCATTTCCGCCAGATCGAGGAGCTGCTGAGGGTCAAAGGGAAGGTCGTGCACGTTCTTCTCCTGTCAAGGGATACGGCTGAGGGTGACCACGGCGGCAATAACCAGGGCAGCCCCAAGGGCCTGCACCGCGCCAAGGGTCTCGCCAAGAAAAACATAGGCAAGCAGCAGGGTGACTACCGGTTCCAGGGTGGACAGGGTTGATGCGTCATTGGCGCCGATACGCCGCATCCCGGCAAAGAAAAAGACGATGGGCAACAGGGTCGAAAAGACAGCTATCGAGGCCACGGCCAGCCAGCCGATCGATTCCTGTGGCAAACGTGGTCCTTCAAGCAGCATAGCCATGCCAAACACCACCGCTGCCGAGAGCATGATAACGCATCCGGCGCTGATGGCCCCGGTCTGCGAAGTGACTTTTTCCCCCACCAGAATATAGACGGTATAGACAAGAGCCGCACCAATGCCGCAGGCTATCCCTGTCGCCGTCCCGGCAAGACCGTCGCTGACAGTCAACAGAATACCAAAGAGCGAAACAAGGGCGAGCAGCATCTTGGTCCATGTCAGTCTGCGGCGACCAATTGCCGCGGACCCGATAATGACCAGGGCAGGATGCAGGTACAGCAACAGGCCGGTCAAGCCGGCGGTGGCATGGTGCAGGGCCGAAAAGAACAGAAAAGACTGGCCGGCATACCCGAGCGCGCCCATGGCTATCAGAATACCCAGGTCCCGTCCTCTCGGCCACGGTAAGCGCAGAACCGCCATCAAGGCAACCATCAACCCCCCGGCGCAAAAAAACCGGAAGAAAAGCACTGTGGTTGTCGATGCCCCTGAGGCAAAAGCAACCTTGCCGAAAATAGCCATCGCCCCGAAGCCGGTGGCGGAAAAGAGAACGAACAGGACACCTTGCAGGCGCGTCGACGCCATGGATCTCACCCGATTATTTCCTTATGCTCGATCATTACTTCTATTTTGTACCCTCCATTTCGCCAAAAGCAAACGGAATTGAACTTCCACAGGCTTTCTTTGACAGAACACCCATTCTGAAAAAATTGACGTCTGTCAATAGTTATCTCAATAAAGAATCAACCTTAATGTACTTTTTATCTTAAAAAGCATTCTGTCTCACTGATTCTTGTTTTTTTCCTCTAAAAGACCTAGGCTTTTAAGACTTCTTTAAAAAAAATACTATCAACCCGAAAAAAGAGAGCTTCAGATTGGAAACAATCATTGCCAGGCAACCGATATTCAACGAAAAAAGGCATCTCTTCGCCTACGAACTGCTATACAAAGGAGTGAACGCACTGAGTCTGGCCGATGTCGGAGGCAACCGGGCGACAAGCTCCCTCATCACCAGTTCGTTTTTAACAGAGGGGCTGGAGAAAATCAGTGGCAACAAACCCTGTTTTGTCAATTTTACCGAAGAACTGCTGCTGGAGAACATTGTTGAAAGCTTCCCCATCAAGAGCATTGTCGTTCAAATCCTTGAAGACGTTCACCCCACCGATAAAGTCATTATCGCCTGCAAAAAACTGAAGAAACTTGGTTATCTCCTGGCCCTTGATGATTTCGTTTACCATAAAAATTTTATACCCCTGATCGAACTGGCGGATATCATCAAGATTGACTTCCGCCTCACCCCTGTCGACGAGATTCACACAACCTTCGAGTGTTTGTCCCGGCACAGGGTAGATTATCTTGCCGAAAAGGTAGAAACACATGGTGAGTTTGCCAAGGCACAAAAACTCGGCTTCAAGTATTTTCAGGGATATTTCTTCGCAAGACCGGAGGAATTGAGGATTAAAGAGTTGGGGACTTCAAAAATTACCCTGCTCAACCTCCTCTCCGAGATAAATAAACAATCTTTCTCATCAAAAAAGATGACGGCTATGATTTCCGCCGATGTATCGCTTTCCTACAGATTACTGCGCTACATCAACTCAGCTTATTTCTATCTCATCAAGAAAATCGACTCCATTCACCACGCGGTGACCTATCTGGGTGAAAATGAAATCAGACGCTTTGTCACCCTGGCGGTCATTTCAGAAATATCCTCAAAAAAACCTGCCGAACTTGTCCGCTTAGCAGCTGTGCGGGCTAAACTTTGTGAACAGCTTGGTCAGGAGAGCTCTCAACAGACCAAGCCGAACGAACTCTTCATGCTTGGCCTGTTCTCCCTGCTTCATGCCATGCTTGATACGCCAATAGAGGATATATTAAACAAAATTCCGGTGTCCGATGATATTAAAGGAGCACTGACGGATCAGAGAGGACCTCTGGCAATATTTTTGACAATTGTCATCGCCTATGAACAAGGCAGCAGTGAAGAATGCTTCCAGGCCCTGGAAAAAATTGATATTCCTAAAGAAAAACTGTACCCTCTCTATCTCTCCTCGCTGGAATTTGCCGATATTTTTGTCAACTTATAACAAATTCGTTACGGCGATATTGACCGGGCGATTAATGATCTCTGCCAAGGGCACAACATTATAGTTCTTGGCCAGAGCGGCAAAAAGGTGCTCAAGTTCTTTTACCCATTCGTTTGATTCAGGGCTCCGATAGATAGGCAGGTCATGGAGCATGATAATATCCCCAGGCCGCAGGCGTCGTAAAATTTTATCGGCAAGGTTGTGGATATTTCGATTCCCCCGATCAAAGGCGCGGCAGCTGTAGGTAACGGTGATGAGGCCTTCCCCGGCCAACACCCCGCCGAGACGGGAACCGGTGATACCGACGGGTGGTCGGAAGACGAGAGGCCGTATCCCTGATTTTTTTAAAATTTCCTGGGTGGTATGGATATCGGCCCGCAGAGTTTTCCTGCTTCGCAGCATAAGAAAATAGTCGTGACACCAGGAGTGATTGCCGATGCTGTGCCCCCGGTCAAGGATCTCTGCCACCAGCTCCGGATATTTGGCGGCTTTTTCACCGACCAGGAAAAATGTGGCCGGCAGGTGGTGACGGGCAAGAAGGTCGAGCAAAAGAGGGGTCGACGCGGGGGAAGGGCCATCGTCAAAGGACAGGCAAATCGATTGTATCCCTCGCTGCCCGCGGCTGATGACCGGCAGGAAAAAACTGAATCCCGGCAAAAATGGCGCCACGGCACAGAGCAGGAGGAAAAGAAATAGCGGTACTGCCGCGAGTGACGGACTCAGAAAAAAGAGCAGAAAGGCCGCCGTCACGGCAACGAGACCGGTTTTCTCAGCAAGAGAAAACGATATTTCACGCATGTAGTGCAGCACCGGTTGACTCTTTTGCAGCCCGACAGACGATCCAGATCAACTCCGGATTGACCGCCGAGACCTCGTTGATGATGACAGTAAAACCCGCTCTTCTCATGCATTTTGCCAGATGTTCAGAGGAACGGTACCAGGGACGCCGGCCGCATACTTTTATCCGGCTGTCCTCCAATCGCCAGGACCAGGAAGGCCGACCCGTTGGCGGGAGGACAAACCTTGTCACCAGGATACCTTCATCGCCAAGCGCCTGAAAGCTGTTTTTAATGAGGGCAGTCGCCGTCTCGTCATCGAGATAATGCAGCATGTCAAGCAGCAGGACGACATCAGCCGGGCCCGGTGCAGGTGGCAGTTCCGGGGCCCAGCCGACAGTGACCGCACCCCGGTCGCCGAGGGCCAGGGCGGCCACCCTCACCCTCTCAGGATCAGGGTCAATGGCATAAATGTGTGCATCGGAATACTGTTCCAGGCACCAGCAGGCCGGCACGCCATAGCCGCAGCCGATGTCCAGAATGGTTGTCATATTTTTTCGTGTGGCAAGCATTCGCGGCAGATCGTCGAACATCGGATCAAAGCGCATTTTAAAGCGGGCAAACATCCGTGGATAGGCTTCCAGGGTTCGAAAACGATGCCGTACCCGAAGCGCAAGCGTATTGTCTTTTTTTTCGCGCAAGCGACCGATCTTGTGCTTTTCCCAGGCCATATATCTCTCGAGCAGGGGCGGCAACAGCAGGAAGGTCCCGAGCAGAGAATACCCAATACCGAGCAGCGATGTGATGCCTATACTTTTCAGCAGAGAGTGTTCGGCAAAGCAGAGAACACCAAAGCCGATCAGGGTCGAGGCACCGGCCATAAACACGGCGACTCGCACCAGAACATACGAGGGATGGGTGATATCGCGGTAACGCTGATGGGCGCGCACACAGAAAATAGAGTAATCAACGCCCATACCAAGGATGACCACGGACAGCATCAGCGCGGGAATATCAAGAGGACGGCCGATAAGGTTCAAGGTTCCCAGGGTACAGATATAGGCAAATAATGGGGGGAGCAGGGTGAGCAGGGTAAGCGGCAGGTTCAGATAGAAAAAGAACAGCAGCAGCACCACACTGCCGGCAATGATCGCCAGCATGGTGGTAAAGGTTGCAAAGAGGATCTGAGCCAGGCGCTCGGTAAAAAAAACCGAATCAAAGATCTTGCCGTCCTCACCGTAACGATGCAAAAAACCGGCCGCGTCATACTTTTTTCCCGGCAAAAGGGTGATAAACTGCAGCAGGCCGGAATCCTGGTCATTTTTTGATATGCCGAGCAGGTTGTAGAATTCGGCCGGAATCGGCTGCGTGTCGGCGTTAAAGGCCGGGTCGAGAAAAGAGTAAAAATCGCTGAAAGCATCGGGACTGAAGCCGAATTCTCCTCCAGCCGTGCCCAATGCCTTTTTGAGCTGTGCGATGCGCTGTTCGTCCCAGAAGGCACGCCAGGCGGCCAGATTTTGCTCGCCTCTTGCCCGGCCGGGAAAAATCATCGACGGCACAAATGCCCCAGCCAGCACCTCTCCTTCGATATCTTGTTCGATCTTATGCAGCAGGCGGTCGTTATCCGCCTGGATCGGCATGATGGCCTCGGCCGCGTTCATCAGCAGGACGCGCTGCCCCATGCTTCCCCAGACCTCGGTAAACAGTGCATCGGCGGCCAGGGTTTCCGCACTCACCGTGTTCATGCTGTTCAGGCTGACATAAAATTGCGGCCTGGCAAAAAAAAGCAGGCCAAGTGCCAGCAGAGCCGCGGCAAGTGCACCAGGTGTGCCGGTGCTGTACAAGATATTGACAAAACCACGAAGGGGCAAAACACGACCACTGCCGCGCGGCATGACCGGAAAAATTCGTGGAAAAACCGAATGGACAAAGAGAAAGGAAAAGAGGATGCCAAGGGCGGCAAATTGCCCCAGCTCGGCGAAAATCAAAAACCCACTCGAGCTGAGAATCAAAAAGGCGCCAACTGAGGTGACGACCGCCATGGTGCCGATCGACGAAACCTCATGTGACGCCTCCTTGCCCTTGGTTTCTCTGTTGCGATCAAGAAAAAGCAGGTAGGCGATGCCATGATCGACGGTGATGGATATTATCGCCCCGCCAAACCCGAGGACCATAACCGAGATCGAATCACGGAACAGGGAATAGACGAAAAGAGCGGCGGCGGTACCGGCAAGTGCCGGCACCAGGGACAACAAGCCCATCAGGGGCCTGGGAAAGGCAAAAAGCAGCAGTAATCCAATACCGGCTGTGGCGAGCAGCAGCGCCAGCTGTACGTCATGACGGATAATACGCTCATTATCCAGGGCAGCCCGATAACCGCCGACGGGGGTAAGGGTTACCTGTTGTCCCGAAGGACCATATTTTTCAGTGAGCTCGCTGGAGCTCTCGGCCAGAAGCCCGGTAATTCTGCGTGCTGAAGCAGTGTCGGTACCGGTGGCCAGTGGCCTGGCCGTAACGAGCAGATGCCTGCCGTCGGCCGAGAGGAGATGCCCCCGGTAAAACGTGGTGTTCAATGAGGGCGCGAGAGGCGCCATTTTCGCCAGGACCAGATCTTTCAGGCCAAGGGGATCCAGGTTAATAAACCCTGCCTGACCAATCCCGTCCATACTGGTTAAATCTTGATACAGGGTCAGCAAACGTTTGTCGATACGATCCGTTTCCAATAGAGGGGCAATTTGTTGCGTCAGCTCCTGTTGCGAGAACAGCAGCGGCAGGTTCCGCGCCGCGTGCAGGGCCAGCTGCGGAATGAGGTCGCCAATGGCATCGGTGCCGACCTGGGCAAAGAGCCCACTGTCGGCCATCTTATTTTCCAGGAAAGTGCCGATGGCAACCAGGGTATCCGGGGCCTCCTCATCGATCATGATATCGACGGCAATCTGATCCTGCAAAGGATGGTGCTCAAAAACATCAATCGCATCGGCGATGACCTGATCGCTCGACGGCAGGGAGCGAACCACATCAGTGTCGATGTCCAGACGCAGCACCCCCAGGGCGGCTAAAACACTGACCAGCAGCGCAACTACAGCGAGCAGGCGATAGTTGGCCATGGTTCTTACCATAATTTGCAAGCCAGAAGTGCCAGGAACAGCAAACCGGCCACAGGAATAAAGAGAACCGCCTTGTGATTCTGATACACCTCGTTCACCTTCTGGATAAACGGCAGCCCACCGAAGATTCGCCGCAGCCGGTCGATGATCACGGTCTGGTTATCGGATCCCGCCAGCCCCTGAAAGGCGCACATCGGATACAGGGCATAAAACTCCCGGTTATGACGGCGCAATAGCTCATCAAAAGGGACGCCCTGCCAGCTTTGCCGTACAATTTCTTTGGCAAAAGGACGATTCAGTACATATGCATGGGCGAGGCAGCGGTAGGTAATTTTCGCCAGAGGCATTTTTTTGATCCTTTTGCTGCCGTCGGTAATACAGCCAAGAAACAGTGCATCCCAATTGCCGGCAGAATCCAGATAGCCACACACCTCGGGCAAGGTTTCGGTCTTCGCCTCTTGAAAGAAGACATCGTCTTCAAAGATGAGGATGTGTTGGGCTTTTTCGTTCAACCCCCTGTTCAGGCAGATCATATGCGACTGAAAAATACCCTCTTCCCGGTTTGTCGGATGTATGGTGACAATAACGAACTCCACTCGGGGCAGTAGACCGACAGCGGCAAACTGTTTTTCGGCCAAGGCCCTCCTGTCCGGGCGCGACTTCAGAGAAATGCAGTAGATCCTGTCAAAAAAGGCCCAGGGGTCAGAATGGTTGGCTTTGGGTTGATTCACGTTGCTGGTTTGGTTACCTGTTGATACACTCATACAAAGATAAAAATCGGCATTCTCGGACAAGCTCCTGGCTGTCTCCGAATACCGTCAGACACCTTTCCCGCCGGCAATATGACTCGACTACTGAAGCAGACTATAGCAAAAATAGCTGCCACCGCTTACGTCCGCTCGGCTATTTACGACCAGGCCGACCTGTCGGCATTTCAACAAAAACCGACGCCGGTGGTCCTTGCCGGAGTCTTTGCCATCGGTTTGAGTTACGTTATTGGCTGGCCGGCCGTTGCTTTTTTTGGTGTCCTGTCGGTCAAGCTGCATAATCCATGGATCGTTGCGGTCGGCGGGCCGGTCACCTACGGTTTATCGCATGTGGTTTTTCTCCTTGGCATGTATCTCTCCGGAGCCAAGTACTCGCTGATCTTTCTTCGCTGGCTGATTAGGGTCGCCATGGAAAAACTGCTCACCTGGGCCAACCGACAGCCGGGCTGAACGGAAAAACCGTTACCCTGGTTACCTTGTCATTGTCCCACGCACATCGCGCATGCGCAGGCCGGTGGTAGTTTCATACAGCTGCCCCTCGTCGTCAAATATTGCCAGGTCAAAGACCAGTTCGTCGCTGGTCTGACAAACTTGTCTGACCTTCGTCTGGTAGCTGCAGCCCGCCTGCGTCGGCCGGATGATGACCCGTTCGGCAAACCCAACGGGAAAAGGAACAAAGTCGACGAATTGTTGACCGAGCACACAGGCGGCATGGAAAGCGCCATCGAGCGGAAAGGGCGAGCCGATAATTTTTTCGATGGGCGCTTGCGGCAGGTCGGGGGCCTGCAGTGTGCCCCACGCCTCAAACTCGGACAGATGCAGGGTCTCCCGCAGCGTTTGATACTGTGGTCCAAAGGGGACCAGCTGACGGTAGAGATATTCCGCGGGTATTTCCGTGAGCGGGCCGGTCAAGGGTGCGGCAGTAAGCTGTAAAACCGCGCGGTTTACGCTATCGCCCTGCTGAACTCCAGGAAAAAATACCTCGCCATGCGCCTTTATTCTGCTCATCGCCCGGCATTGAACGCGGCTGAGCAGTTGCGTCCGCAGTCGGCCATCGCCTGCGACCTCACAAAGTACGAGGCAGTCGAGGCTGGCGGCAGTGGGCGGAATTTCCAGGAATTTGGCAAAGCGGACATCTGCCATGACCCGGATATCGACTTCCGGATGAGTTTCACATACCCTGGCGGCGAGCAGAAGCATGGTCTCCACAGCCGGCAGAACGCTCCGTCCGGCAAAGCAGTGATCCTGATACCAGGGTTTAAGGGCAATTGTCAGGGGAAGACGCCCATCGCTCATCAACGGGGAAACCCATGCCACAGCTTGATGGTCTGTTGATCAATCTCCACCGGGATACTCTTGCCGTTAACGGCACAATGCCTGGTAAAACCGGTACAGCAGATTTCACCGTTGTCGGCCCTGGTAATGACATAGTCAAACTGTAATTTGACCATCTCCAGCTTGCCCGGTCGGGTATAGATATACATCAGGTCGTCGTAAAAGAGCGGCGAGTAATAGTTCAGCTCAGTTTTTATTATCGGATAGATATAGCCGCTTTCCTCAATTTTCTTATAAGGATAGTTTGCGTCGCGCATCAACGACGCCCGACCGAATTCAAAATATTTCAGATAGTTGGCATGATAGACCACCTGCGAACGATCGGTATCGGCATACAGGGTGCGCAGTTCGCAACGGTGCCAGATCTTGCCGCTGCGGCTCTCTTTGACATAGCCCGGCTGGTCGAGAAATTCGTGAAGAAAGGGTTTTGGTCGCATTATATTCCTCGAAAGACAATACAGCAGTTCGTCCCACCAAAACCAAACGAGTTGGACAGGACAAATTCATGCGCATGTTTGCGGGCTGTATCAGGGACCACATCCAGGTCACTGAACTGAGGGTCCGGGATATGGTTGACCGTGGGCAGGACGATCCCCTGCCCCATGGCCTCGATGGCCAGCGCCGCCTCGATGGCGGCGGAGGCGCCAAGGGAATGGCCGACCTGGGATTTATTGGCCGACACGGGTATTTTCGATACATTTTTGCCAAAAAAAGCGCGCAGACATTCGACCTCGGTGCTGTCGCCCGTCGGCGTCGAGGTACCATGGGCATTCACTGAGCCGATATCCGCGGGGGAAATTTCCGCATCGGCCACTGCGTCGTGCATCGCCCGAATAATGGTCGTCCCATTGGGCCGGGTAAAATGCAGGGCATCGGAATTCCAGCCGATACCGGCGATCTCCGCCCTCGGGGTGAGACCAAGAGAGCGGGCGGCATCTTCGGCGGCCAGCACCAGAACACCGGCGCCTTCCGCCAGGACAAAACCCTTCCGGTCTAAACTAAACGGCCTCGATGCCTGGCTGGGGTCTGGTGCTGCCCGATCCTTCGGACCAACCTTGATGGTTGCCTGCATGTTGGCAAATCCCTGAATGATCTCCGGAACGAGGCAGGTTTCGACGCCGCCGGCAAGAACAAAATCACAGTCACCGTCCCGAATCATCCTCGCCCCGATGCCGATGGCATGGTTGCCCGAGGCGCAGGCACCCTGGGGCGAAAAAATCGGTCCGGTAAAGCCCAGGAGCATCCCGGCCTTGCCGCCCGGCAGATTGGCGCAGACATTGGGCAGCAGATAGGGGCTGACCTTCAGCGGTCCCTTGTTGACATAGTTTTCCATGGCGATCCGGTAGGAATCGGTGCCATTCAGGGCCGAGCCGATCAGGCAGCCAGTTCTCGGCCCGGTGTCGTCGTTAATTTCCAGTCCCGCATGGACAAGGGCTCTGCGGCACACCTCCATGGTCAGAAAGACATAGGCCGCGTTCCAAAGAGAAGACTCTTTGCGGTTCACGTAGGAAAGCAGGGTCGGATCCCAGTCGGGTATCTCCCCCACCACATTGCTGCGGCTGGTGGTGGCGCAGCGGGTCAAGCGACGAAACCCGGCCAGACTATTCACCGCCCCCTGCCAGGTTGCGGCAAAGGTATTGCCGAGAGCCGTGGCGGCGTCATAACCGACGACCAGGACCTTTCTGTTTTTTGGTGCTCGCATGATTTTCAGATGCTGCTTATCAATTTGGTACTACGCTACTTTCTTGAAGACCGCACAGGCATTACAGCCACCAAAGCCAAAGGAATTTTTCAAGACAAATTCCTGTTCCAGGGAACGTTTCCCCTCGGCGACGCAGTCGATGTCGATGTCCGGATCAGCGGTATAATTGATGGTCGGCGGCAGGATACTCTCCCGCATGCCCTGCAGGGCAAGGATCGATTCAATGACACTCGAGGCGCCCATGGCATGACCGATGAGCGATTTATTGGCACTGACCGGCGGCAGATCATTGCCAAATACTGCTCGCATGGCCTCATGTTCCACCTTATCGCCGACTCTGGTCGAGGCCGCATGGGCGTTTATAGCCGCAATATCGCCAGGCACCAGCGAAGCATCGGTAATGGCATCGAGCATGCACTTACGCACGGTGTCGAAAGAGGGCGCGACAAAATGGTGGGCATCCGAGGTCATGCCCCAGCCGGCCAGCTCGGCATAATATCGTAGGCCATGGACCTCGGCAAAGTCCCTGGTGGTCAAAATCACCGCCCCGGCACCTTCGGAAATGACAAAGCCGCGACGATCGATGGAAAATGGCCGGCTACCACTTTCCGGCGGATCGTTTTCCCGGCCGTTGGGAGGATTGTACACGCCGTTCATGGTAAAAAAGCCGGCGACGATCGGCTCGACCAGGGCAAAATCCACCGCGCCGCAGATGGCCACATCGGCACGGTTCTGGGCGAGAAACATGGCGCCGATGATCATCGAGGTCAGACCGGTGGCGCAGGCACTGATGGTCGAGGTAATCGGCCCTTTGGCCCCGGTCTGGATAGCTATCTTGCCTCCGATCATATTGATACAGGAGTTGGCATTGACATAGGGCAGCGGCAGCCTGTTCTCCGCCTGCAGACGCCTGTCAGCGGCCAGAACCGCATCCAAGCCGCCGATTGCCGAGCTGTAGGTAACCGCTGTTCTGAGCGCAATATCCGGCGACAGCTCGATGCCGCTGCGCTGCAGAGCCCTTGCCACCGAGAGCATGGAATACTTGAAGACCGGCGAGGTCCAGGCGGCCTGATGCCGGGCGGAGAGAAAAGGATAGTCTTCCTCGTCAATATCCGGCACCTGCCCGGCAATGTGCACCGGGAAATTTTCCGGCAACGAAAAACGAGTCAGTGGACCGATGCCGCTTGTTCCGGCCAGGGCCTGCTGCCATTGCCTGTCCAGATCACTTCCCAGGGGAGAAATAGCGTCGTAGCCGACAATGACCGCATCTTTTCCTGCCATTGTCCACTTACCAGGGAATAAATTGATAGAGCTTGGCGAACATCTCGTAGACCTCGATCCAGTTCTGCAGGTCCTGTGGAGTTTTGATATGCGCCCTCTTGTTGACCATGACCCAGCTCATATGCGCCGCGCCATCCTTGCAGGTGCTGCAGTCGCGGGTTTCCGAGGTGCAACAGCGATGCATGGTCTGCAGGTCGGAAGACCAGCGGATAAAATTGGTCAGCCGTTTGGGCCGGGGCTCTCTCTTGTCGATGGGTTCGGTCACCGACGGGCATTCCATCCAGCCAAAGGGTCGGCCAAGCATCGTGCCGGTGGTGATGATCTGGTGATAATATTTCGAGGAAATGACCGTCTCCGGATATGTATCGAGCAGGTCATCCATCTCCAGACGGACAGCGAGCAATTCGTCCGGCTGCCATGAAAAGCCGTCGACATCCTCGTCATTGGACAGCAGCTGCATATGCACCTTGAGGCCGACGTCTTTTACCTTACGAATGATCTTTTCCGTCTTTCCCAGCTGTTTCGGGGTTATGGTATACAGATAGTAGGCGTGCGGGTCACCGGCGTAGTTGGCACTGGATATCCTGAAGGTGTCCTTGCCGCGCAGAATCTGTTCGTCTTCCGCATCGCCCCACAGGGAGATGCCGACCATCATGTCCGGAAAACGATCCCGGGGCACCTTAATGAGACCATTGGTCGCGCAGAAGGTCGGCAACCGCGTATAAAAGGCCTCGACTCGATCAAGACAGAGCGTCGGTTCGCCACCGATGAGAATAGCCAGATTCACCCCGCGGACCATCTCCTTGTCGACAAAGGCATGCCATTTGTTGACATCCTTTTCCTCCGAGGCTACCTCGTGCTCCCCCGAGGAGAAGAAGAAACACCCCTTGCAGCGCAGATTGCAGCGGTCGGTCACATCATAGATGGAACTGCGGATGTTGAGCTTGGAAATTTTTTTATAACGCTCGTACCAGTGATCATCGAGGAGGGAACTGACGGTTATCATGATTTTACGAAGGAGGTAAAGGCGGATTGATCATGGCTGCACACAGGTTCGGCCCCTTGGCATAGCCCCTGACCCAGACGGCAAGATAGGTGTCGGCATAGTCGAGCCAGGCGGAAAAAGTCACCGGATCGGTCGCATGCCGATACATTCTGGCGGTAACCACGGCACTGCCTGCGGCATAATGCCGGCAGTCGCGGCAATCGGTATCCGGCACACAGCAGGCGGCATCACGGTTCCACTGCAGATCGGTGCGATACTGCCGGAAGGATCGGCCGAGGCCGATATCGGTGGCCGCATTCATCCGGGGATAGGTACAGGAAAAAAGGTCATGCAGACCCTTTTCCGAGGTATGGGCGACAATATTATACGGTGAAAAAAGCACCGTTTGCGGATATTCAGCCAACATTTCACCCATGATTACCGCGGTTTTCCGCAGGGACTGGCTGGTATGACGAAGCGGGCCATCGTACCCGACAGGGGCGGAAAACATGTTAAAGGTGATCTGCTGGCCATTGTCCGCCAAGGTTTTCGTCACCTGACGAACCTCATCGATGTTGAATGGCGTGAAGGTATAGACAAAGAGTGCCCGTGGGTCGTCCTTATAGTTGGCCATCTGCCGGAGGAGCATGTCCGGGGCCTTACGCGTGACCAGACTGGTCTGGTCATTGCCCCAGACGGAAATGTGCACCCGGTAATCTATCTCCCGGGGAAGAGGTTTCAGGCCGTTGGTGGCTATCGCCCCAAGGGGAATGACCTCATGACAGACGGCACACAGCCGCGGCACCAGCGAGGGTTCGGCGCCAGCCAGAACGACAAAGGTAATGCCCCGCTCTTTTTCCGATTCCAGCAACTGCCGCCAGGCCGTTTCACTGGTGTTTTCTTCGGCAAACTGCTTGTCACCGACGAAATAATAACAGCCTTCACAGCGAATATTACACCGGTTGCTCATGTCGTACGTCGATTCGCGTAAAAAGAAATAGCGACGAACCTTTTCCCACCGCTCCCTGATAACCGGGTCGGCGATGATATCGGAGAATTTGTAGTGCTGTTCAGCGGACATCTAATCGTGATATCTAGTCGTTATTGGTAAGTTTGTCGTCGATGTACCGGGCAATGATACGAACGGTGGTCAGCTTGGGATAATCGTCTTCGTCGATCTGTATCTCGTACTCATCTCTGAGAAACAGGGCAACAGTGGCCATATCCATGGAGTCGACGCCCACCTCGTTGACTAAATCCAGGTCGGGATCAAAGGTCTCAGGGGTGACATCTTCAAGTTTGAGCTCGTTGATGATGATTTCAGCGATTCGGGTGATGGTTTGCGAGATATCGTTGTTCATGAATTCGTTATTTATGTCGTTTTCGTGTTGTCGTGTTGTGCTTTGGCAAAAAACATCCAGCCGGAACAGACATCGTCGTTCCCGCAGGTGATCTTGAAATTATATTGATCTTTTTTATCGCCGCATATGATTTGAATATCAAGCACATCCCCCGGCCTGACAATTTTTCTGAACTTAATCCGGCCAAGTCCCGACATGGATAAACCACCTGTTCCGGACTCGGTAATAAGATCGGCAACCATCTTCAACTGGGCGATTCCCGGCAAAATCGGGTTGTCGGGAAAGTGACCGGAAAACCAGGGTGAACTCCCATCCGTTGTCACCGAGGCAACGATTTTACCTTCTTCCATTGTTTTTTCAACTCGCCAAGACCACACGTTGACACCACATCCTCGCCTCGGTCGCCTGGCTGTATCTCTTATATTGGGTAAAAATTATAAAACCCAAGTTTATACCATCTAGGGTGGAAATACACAACAGGTAAGCCACGATGCATGTTGCCATATTTCCCTGCCGCAGCCCTGCGGCGTCACGTCGTTCACCCAAGGAATGTGAGAGCTCCGCCCCCCTTTTTTTCCGGTCGGATAGTCGAGGATTTCATCCCTATCCGGTTTAACGTATTGAAAGCCAGGCAAGAGTGATGGTATATAATTACCAGATGCACCTGCCGGTCTGCGCATGCCGGCACAACGGGAAAAGGAAAGAGACCGCATGCAGAGAGTTCCGGAGCCAGAACTTATGAACTATGCCGAGCAGGCCGCCGCTTATGCAGGCTCGGCGCTGGACAACGCCTACTGGCTCTTCGTGCAGCTGTTTCACAAATATTTTCCCGACCCGGTCGCAAACACTGCAATTCTCGACCTTGGCTGCGGCCCGGCTGCCATCCCGCTGCGCCTGGCCCGGCTTTTCAGCACCTGCGAGATACACTGTGTCGACGGCGCCGCCCATATGCTGATCGAAGGAAAGAAAGCTGCCCAACGCGAAGGTCTTGAAAATAAAGTACTTTTTTTCCATGGCACTCTGCCGGACAAACTACCGCTGCCACGCAACCGTTACGAGATCGTCATCTCCAACAGCTTTCTGCACCACCTTGCCGAGCCGATGATTTTGTGGCACGCGATCCACCAGTATTGTCTGCCCAAGGCGTCAATCCTGATCATTGACCTGCTGCGGCCCAAAAATGAACAAGCGGCCCGGCGTATCGTCGACAGCTATCTGCCCGACGGATCGCCATTGCTGCGCCATGATATGCTGCTCTCCCTGCGCGCCGCATTTACCGTCGACGAAGTCAGGGCGCAATTACGGCAGGCAGGTCTGGCTGAACATCTTACGCTGACCATGGCATCTCCTTTCCAGTTTGCTGCCCACGGTCAGCTGAACGGAGCGCATTCCGACAAGCAGAATGGATTTTAATGCCCCGCGCCAAGGTGGCAGGACAAAAAAAGAATTCCCATGATACCGAAAAGGAAAGTGCATGAAACTAAGCGTTGCTGCGAATTGGGACATGGAATTGCTGGACGGCCTGGTGGACATCCCGGAGGTAACGTCGATCTATGCCAAACTGCCCTTCGACGTTGTCGGCGGAGGCAGAGCCGGCATTGTTTTGCCCTCGGTGGACTGGGATTTTGCCACAGCCTACATTGATGCCGCCCATCGGCAAGGTCTGTCCTTCTGCTACCTCCTCAATGCTCCCTGTCTTGGCAACCTGGAACAAACCGAGGAAGGCAAGAAGCACATACTCAGCTTCATTGGCCAGCTGGTCGACATCGGCGTCGACAGCGTATCGATTGCCAACCTCGCCGTGGTGGCGCTGGTCCGCCGAAATTTCCCGGATCTGGCTATCCGGGGCAGCGTACTCAGCTGGCCGACCAACCTTCCGCGCTTGAAGTACCAGGAAGCACTTGGCATCGATCCACTGATTATCCCCTACAGTGAGTTCAACCGTGACTTCAGGATGTTACCGAAAATCCGGGCAGGACTGTCCTGCGGCATGCAGCTGTTTGTCAACGTCTCCTGTATCTACAACTGTTCCTACTTGGCAGAACACGCCTGCAGCGTGGGCCATGCATCCCAGCTGACCCAGAATACCCAGCGGCCAAACGCCTTTCTCGATTTCTACCTCTGGCAATGCACCCGTCGGCGCCTGCTGCATCCGGAACTCTTTTTGATGAGCCGCTGGATCCGCCCGGAAGATCTGCATATGTACGAAGCGATGGGCTTTGATGAATTTAAGATTATCGACCGTTCACGTTGCACGCCATGGCTGTTGCGTGCGACCAGGGCCTATGCCGATCGACGCTACACAGGCAACCTGCTGGACATCCTCTCACTGGAGCTGCTCGGCGACCCGGCCGGCTTCCACAGCGATATAGAACACCAGGTTCATGAACGGATGCGCCACTATCAGCCGGAGGAGAGGCGGCTGCTGCTGCGCATGCTCAAGCTGCGACGGCGGCTTCTGGCACTAGACCTGACCATCGACAATGCTGCATTAACCGACTTCCTCGATGGCTTTCGGAAAATGCGCTGCGCGGAGACCTACTGCGAGGATTGCCGCCACTGTCATCGATACGCCAAGCGGGCCGTCCGCTTTGACCGGGCAGAAGCCGAAATACTGGCCGAAGATATCGGCCAACTGCTGGAGGATTTCCTGACTTTACAGGCCTGAAAGCCCGCCGCCCCACCTTTACGACTTTTCAGAATCGGCATTGCGCCAGCAGGTGGGATCCGAGGCAAGATAATCCCCGGTGAGCTGATAGGCGGCGCCTCTGCAGCCATAACATTCCGCCGCTTTTTCACAACTGCGGCATGGTCCCTTGATCATCTGGCGGTAATTCTTCAGATTGTTGATCACCTCACTGTGTTTCAGAATAGCGGCGAGCGTATTGTGACGAATATTATCCAGAGGAATGGTCACGCCGACGCAGGGCATGACATCGCCGTTTGCCGTGACCACACAGGAGACCTGGTGGCGCATGCACCTGTTGCCGACCAGCGGCGGCTGGGGTTCCCAGCTCCGGCCGAATGTTTCCCGATCAATTGCCGAAAGGCGGACAAACAACTCTTTTAATTCCCCCGGCCCAACGTCGAGCGAACTGTTGCCAAGAGCATTGGCCTGGGGGGTAATGACCTCGAAATATGGCTCAATATTGCCTTCTCGCAGCCACTGCCACATAGAAGGCAATTCCGCAATATTCTGCCGGCAGATGACCGTGCTGATGGCGAGAAACAGCTCTCTGGACGGATACCCCGCCGCCTGCAGTGCGGCAAGCGCCCCATTGATTATCCGCCATGCGCCCTTTTTCCCGGCCAGCTGATCCTGAATCCTCTCGTTACGGGAATTGAGTTTCAAGGCGATCCGCACCCTTTCCTCAGCCAGGACGGTGGCCAGCGCCTGATCAATTCCCGAACCGTTGGTGAACATCTCAATTTCCAGGCCTTCCTGCCCGAGAAACCGGAGCATTTCGACAAGATACGGATAGATCGAAGGCTCGCCGCCGAGGATGATAATTTTTCGTGCACCCAGCCCTTTTGCCTGCAGAATAACATCCTTGATTTCTTCCCTGGAAAGCTCGTCGGTGCATTCTCTCGCAGCATCGACATAGCAGTAGGAACAGCGAAAATTGCAGACCCGGCTGAACTCGATCTCCATGGAAAGCAGTCTGTCGGCCGCCACAGCCTGACGGACTTCCTGCTCGGTAAATTCAAGATTATATATCTGCATCGCGCTCAATAATCCTCAAGATCGTCAAACTTGTTCATATTTTCCCATCGATCGACTTCTTTAAGATAACGGCCCTGCCAGCCGATCTTTTTCAGGATCCTGCTATAGCGCAATTTTAATAAAGGTTTAAAGAGGAAGCGCCAGATGGATATCCACGCCCAGCCCTGGCTCCTGACCTGAGCCGGGGGGTTCCACCAGCCCAGCACCACTTGCCGCTGAAACCAGAATTGATATTGCAGCTGTTCCGCATCCAGATATTTGGTCCGTACATTGGCCCACAGGCCATTATATTTTTTATAATCAGTCTGGTTGGTGACCAATCCCTGGTCAAGGAGGTACTGGCGCATTCCGGTTTTCGGATAGGGGGTCAACACCTGGCAGTAGGCGGCGTCGGCATCGATCGATTTGAGGTATTGATAATTTTCCCTGATCGAATCTTCATCATCTTCAGGAAAGCCGAAGATGAGGCCACCGATAACCATCATGCCGTTTTTATGGCAGTTTTCAATAGCCTTGTTGGCAAACTCGACAATGTTGCCTTTGTCGGCAACGCTCAGATTCTTTTTCGAGCCATTCTCTATGCCAAGAAAAACAGAACAAAAACCAGCTGCAGCCATTTTAGCGACCATCTCCTCGTTTTGTGCCATGGAGACACAATCGGCCTGGACAATGATGCGCAGATCGTCGTATTTCCTGGCAATGATCGCATCGCACAGCTCCATCACCCTGGAGGGTTTCAGGACCATATTATCATCGGTGATAAATATATATCTGGTCTTCCGTTGGTAATAAATATCGTCAATATCGGCGAGCACTCTGCTTATCGGATAGGTCCTGAAAGTGCGGCCATACATATGCTTCATCGAACAGAAGTTGCATGAGCGGGTGCAGCCGCGCGAGGTCTCGATCAGTTCAACTTTAGAGTGAAGGATATGATATCCCCAGGTCAGTCTTCGCTTGTCGCGGATCGGCAGCTTTAAGGTACTGAGGTCCAGATTTTCACCCCGGGGATTATGGGTAAACACACCGTCTGTTTTATATGACAGTGAGGGGATGTCAGCCAGAGTATCCCGACCGGCAATCGAGTTCACCAGGCGCCGACAGGCTTCCTCCCCTTCACCCCGGACCAGATAATCGATCCACTGCGCCTCCTCGGATGCCGCCGTCTCTTCATACATGAGAGTGGCATGATATCCGCCGATAACAATTTTGACCTCGGGGCGGAGTTCCTTGAGCAGGTGGGCAATCTTGATACAGGTATCGTACTGCCAGGCCATGGCGGAGAGACCAACGAGGTCGGGCGCGATTTTTCTTATCACCCTGGTGAGATATTTTTTAATCGAACGGCGTTTGCGGATCAGATCGATAAGGTAGACATCATGATCCGGGTCAATATTGCCGCCGATACAGGCTATACCGTGGTTTGGCAGATGAACTGCGGCCTCGTGGATGATGATCGGCACCACATCGGGCATGGATATTAGAATAACTTTCATGTCTGTCGCTCGCAGTACGCCTGCCGCACCCTCAGCTCAAGCTCTGCCGTTGTGGGTGGGTTCTGTTGATAGTCCGGTTCGATACAATCGATAATTTTAACGCTGATCCTATTTTTCATCCTGGTATTAAAGAGAAATTTCCCTGGAGTAAACAGTTTATCGGTATTGCGGATGTCCAGAACATAGATGGGAGCCCTGCAGAGCCGGGCTATTTTGAATGCCCCTTTATTGAAATTGCCGAGCTTGCCGTCCCGGCTCCTGGTTCCTTCCGGAAAAACAAACAGATTGCCGCCGGCTTGCAGATAGGATGGCATTGTGTCCATCTGCCTGATCATCAGTCCGGCAAACGGTCCCTCACTGGTCGCAGGAAGATACCCCGCCCTGGCAATTATCCAGCCAAAGATAGGCATGGTAAAGAATCGGGTTTTAACGATGGTCCGCTGTTGCGGGAAAAGAGCGATGAGCAGCAATGGATCGAGATAGGAAAGATGGTTGCAGACAATAACTGATGATCTGATAGCCGCCACCTGTGCATCAATGTCTATCCGCTGCCGGGGAGCGGTCACCCTGACTATACGAAAAAATATTTGATAGAACCGGCTATTCAACCGCTGAAAGGTCAGTTCCGGATCTTTGACAAGCAGAGCGGCGAGGAGATAACGCCAGGAAAAAAAGAGGATGAAACCAAACAGAAACCAGGCCCAGCAGATCAGGGTGACAATGCAGTCCATAATGCAGTTAATACCTCGATCCAGACAAGGCTGAGGGTGACTGGAACCGTTATCAGTCTGCATCTCTGCCATTTTTCACCAGCAGACAGGTATTCACGCCACCAAAGGCAAAATTTTGAATCGCTGCTATTTTCGTCTCAGTCTCCGTCAATTCACGGGTGTGCCGCAGCATGCTGCAGCGTTCATCGACATTTTCCAGATTCAGTGTGGGAGCAATAAATCCCTGTTCCATCATATACAGGGTCAAAATAGTCTCGATCACCCCACAGGTGCCCATGGTATGGCCCATATAGCTTTTCAGACCGGTCACCAGCGGCCTGTTCAGCGGATCATCGCCATACACGGCATCGATGGCCTGGGCCTCGATGACATCACCCATTTTCGTCGCCGTGGCATGGGCACTGACGAAATCGACATCCTTGGCAAGTATCTCCGCGTCTTTAAGGGCCAGTCGGAGGGTTGCGGTAATGCCGTCGAGGTTGGGCAGGATAAGATCTCCACCGTTGTTGTTGCAGGCAAATCCGATGACTTCTCCCAGGATGTCCGCGCCACGTTTTTTCGCCGACTCGTACTCTTCGAGAAGTACCGCGCCACCACCTTCTCCGACCACCAGGCCGTCTCGCCCCGCATCAAAAGGACGCGGAGTGCATTGCGGCCTCTGGTTGTACTTCACCGAACAGGCAAGCAGGTTATCAAAAACCGCCACCGTCGTGGTATCGTACTCATCCGCGCCGCCACAGATCATCGCATCCTGCATGCCGTATTTGATCGTTTCATAGCCAAAACCGATGGATTGACTGCTGGTGGTGCAGGCTGTGGATGAGGCAATGATCCGCCCGGTGATGCCGAACATGCGGCTGATGTTCACCGCGGTCGTGTGCACCATGGAACGCAGATAATCGACCGCGCCGATGGAAGAAAATTTTGACTCGAGATCGCTGAAAAAGGTTTTGTAGATTTCCCGCTGCACGGTCGGGCTGCCATGGGTGGAACCAAAGGCCACGCCGAGACGGCCGGAAGTGATAAATTCCTGGCTCAGCCCGGAGCTTTCCAGAACATCTTTGGCCACCTGACAGGCATAGTAGGCCACCGGCCCCATGGTTTTGCGGTATTGCCGCTTGAAACCATAGTCGATAGGATAATCCACCGTGCCGAAAACACGGGAATGGATGTGCTTTGACAACAGGCCGTCATCACGCAGGAAACCGACTCCGGACTTGCCCTGCCTGAGACTGTCTATAATATCGTTTTTTCCGTAGCCGATGGGAGTAATGGCCGAGCAGGCAGTAATGACAACACGTCGTTTCATGAAAAGAGACCAGCCTAGGAGGTTCGGGATTGTTGAATTCCTTCAACATAATCGAGAATATCATTAATGGTCCTGATGTCCATAGCCTTTTCCTTTTCTTCCCGGGTGAAGGAAAAACCGAGAATAAGTTCAATTTTCCCCAGCAGCTCGATGGCATCGATACTGTCAAAACCATGGTCATCCCGGAGATTGTCATCCAGGCCCGGCTGTTCAAATTCAAAATCCTCGGTAAGAATCGTCAGGATTTTATCTTTAAATTCATCTTTGGTCATAATAGCAGGCGGCGAACGAGGAAAATCACAAAAAAAATAACTACTTATATCATTATCACTGCGCTGGTCAGACGGAAAGTTGAGTCGGATACTACACAGTTTTTGGCAATTTCAAAAGGAAATATTGAACGGGCAGAGCAAAGGCGTACGACAGGCGATTATTATCTTCTTACGCCTCCCAACCATTTAACCCCACTCGGTTATTGTTGTCGGAAATATTTTAAAGTTGTCGGCAGACCGGCAAATTTTGCGCACTTATAGCGCAAAAAAGGTACTCCGCTCAACATGTTAATGTTGCCGATCATGTGCAGATGCCTGAATTGTGCATTCATTCGTGTTGGCATGATATGTGCTTAACATTCTGTTATTTACTGCCATAGTTTATTCGGACATGAGTCCATCTATGCAACGCAATGTAGAACAGTAAAGATACTGCGTCGTTTCATCCATCTCAATCCATAACAAAGGAGTTGACTTCAGACAAATGTGGATTGTCGGCGATGACTTATTGTTTAAAAAGTTTCAGGGGAAGACTCTGAAACAAGATCCTACCGAAAAGCAGGTTTGCCTGTGTGTCTGTATTGTACAGATACCCTGCAGACTGCACTCAACATGGGGGGAAATATGAAAAGACTGTCTCTATTTGTATCAGTGCTGGTGATGCTTTTTGTAGTAAATGGCGCTTTTGCTGCTGATGAACTGGCAATAAGCGGCAATGTAGATGCTATTGTGGCGAGTATCGAAAAGGGTACCGACCTAAGCACAATTAAAGCGGACTCCGTTGAACCGTATGTCTTCGTGATGGAGGAAAACGGCAAGATGCTGGTTCATCCTACCCTCGCCGGAGAGAGTTTGAAAGAAAAAGCGCCGCCTGTGTATGACGCCCTTATGAAGGCCAGCCCCGAAGGGGTTTGGGTGCAATATGAATGGGCCGGCAAAATGAAACATACCTACGCCAAAAGGACGAGCGGTAATCTAATCGTCGGCAGCGGATATTAAGTATGTCATTCAGCTGCACCCATGAATAACTTACAGATTATTTTCTTGTTTTTTTGCAAGAAAATAATCTGTACCAAGATATTTATCCCAGCTTATCTTCCGTTTACCGGGGTTAGCTTTATAGCCCATGGTACCGTGCAAAAGACACCTCTCTATTTTAGTAATTGAACAAAGGCTGGGCAAATGCAGCAAAGAGGTGTCTTTTATTGTTATTGTCGCCTGACCAGGAGATATTGGTCATATGGGACTAATTGACCTATTGGGCACTCAGACCTTGTCGAGGGCTTGCTTGAAGTCTGCCAGCAGGTCAGCGATCTCCTCACAACCGATGGACGCACGTACCAGTCCGTCGGTGATACCCGCTTTGAGTCGCATTTCGCGAGGCATAGACGCGTGGGTCATGCTGGAAGGATGTTGAATCAACGTCTCGATGCCGCCAAGGGAGACCGCCAGGGTCATTAACCGAACGTTGTCCAGTAGTCGCGCGCCGGCGTCCGTACCCCCTTTTACTTCAAAAGATATCATGCAGCCGGGACCCTCCATCTGTCTCGCGGCCAAGTCGTGCTGAGGGTGGCTGACAAGCCCCGGATAGCGCACCCATTCCACTTTCGGATGATTTTCCAGAAACTCGGCGACCTGCTTGGCACTCTCCTGGGCAGTTCTCACCCGCATGCCCAAGGTCTTTAAGCCGCGCAGGACAAGCCAGGCTTGATGGGGATCCATGCACGCCCCCAAGTAGCGATGCACCGGGAGAATGCGACGGAGCAGCTCATCGCTGGAAGGTACGATCATACCGGAGACCACATCCGTGGCGCCGTTGATGAATTTGGTCATGGAGTGCATGACGATATCAGTGCCCAAGGCGATGGGGTGTTGCACGATGGGGGAAACGAACGTGTTGTCCACCACGAGCAAGGCGCCGTGAGCCTTGGTGATCCTCGCAACGGCTTCGATATCCGTGAGGATGATGGTGGGGTTGGCCGGTGATTCTACAAATACGATTCTGGTCTCGGGCCGTAGCGCGGCTTTGATTTGGCTCAAATCAGACGTGTCGACAAAGGTCGATTGTACGCCGAACCGGCTCCAATCCCGTTCCACCACCATCCCGGAAGGGCCGTAAACGGAATGCGTGCCGATCAAGTGATCACCCGCGCGGAGGAGGGCGAAGAGAATCGTATTGAGCGCCGCCATCCCGGAACCCACTGCTATGCCTCCGGCTCCGCCCTCCAGTGAAGACACCGCCTGCTCCAGACGAGCGGTTGTGGGATTGCCGATTCGTGTATAGATATACCCAGGGTCGGTCCCCTGAAATCGGGCCATCCCCTGGGCGCAACTCTCGAATGCGAACGTGGAAGTTTGGTATATTGGCGGCGAAACGGCCCCTGTCTCCGGGTCTGGATGCTGACCTGCGTGGATAGCGCGAGTGGTCCAACCTACATTTTCCACGTTCGTTCCTTTTTTCATCGTGCCTCCTTCTTTTCGGCAGTTTTGATAAATCACCGACCTTTATTCGGTACAATTTTAATCATTGTTGTATGAACGTCGATAGAGCAAGGTAGTTGACGGACTTTTTTAAATTGGTGATTCGGCCATATAAATGGACTTCTGTTTTTGATATTTATTCTAGCTTGATGGGCTTTTGAAAACCTAAATCTGTGGATGGCTATGTGAAAATGTTCATCTGTCATATAGGCTCCTCATTTTTTCCTTCTCCCGTTGTTGCGTTCCTCCACAGGAAGACTACATTACACATTGAACAGGACTGATTGCCCCCTCGTTGGGCAACTTCCTGTTGTAGCGAACAAATCAGACAGTACATCACCCGTAAGGAGGTATATCATGACTAAGCCAATCCCGGAAGGATATCAAACCCTTACCCCTATGTTAATATTCAAGGACGCCGCCAAGGCAATAGATTTCTATAAAAAAGCCTTTGGCGCAGAAGAACGGCTCATAATGCCCGGGCCTGATGGTAAAGGCGTGATGCACGCCGAGATCCAGATTGGTTCTTCACTCATCATGCTGGGAGAAGAAAGCCCACAGTGTCCCGGAAAAAGTGCCGAGACCATGGGTGGATCGCCGATAAATTTTTATGTGTATGTCAAGAACGTCGATGATGCATTCAAGGTGGCGGTTAATGCAGGAGCCAAAGTTCGGATGCATATCGAGGACATGTTCTGGGGAGACCGTATGGGAACCGTGGAAGATCCGTTCGGCTACTGCTGGAACCTCGCCAGCCATACCAGGGACCTGACAGCGGAGGAAATCGAGGCGGGAGCAAAGGCTGCATTTGCCAAAATGTCTGAGAAATAGGCATGTTGGGCACAGAACAGACCGGAAATTATCAATAAATATCGCCTCTTTAATGCACAAAGAAAAAAAAGTTCATTAAAGAGGCAATTGCGCACATCACAACAGCATAATGCCAATTGCTGTTGATTATCCCTTGCGGTGATGCATTATAGCGACTCACCAATGCCAGCCCTACTCCGGACAACGGACTAGTTCCGGTTGAAATAGCCCAACTGCTTAGAAAAAGAAACCCCAACTGAGAAGGATCGGGATTGAGGGGGATGAGCAACGGACTCACGATTGCAATACTGACAATCGGATGAACCCCCATGGCCCCGACCACTATCATCACAGCTAAAGTTATGACAAATAACATTGGCGTAAAGGTTGAACCTGCGAGACTAAAAAATGAAGGGTACACGTGGGTAAGAGATTTTATGCCGGTAGAGAAGACTCCTGCGGCAAGAAACAGGGCAAATTGGCTATTTACCGATTCAATTCCGTTAGTGATGAAACACCCTATCGTGGCTGATCTTGGCCGGCCTTTCATGAACATCAATGCGCCTAGAGGTGAGACCAGACAAATCAGCAGCAGGACATTGACATCATGCCAAAAGTGATGAACGCAAATAACCACGGCGGCAAGAAAAACCGGAACGGTGAGGCTGTCAACCCGCAAAGGATACCCTGAAAATTCTTTTTTCCTGCAAAAACACACCTCAACGACGGAATACGTGATTGCGATAGCACTCATGGTGATCCCGGGAATCAAAGTTTCTTTCCAGCGCATTCCAGGAGCATGGGTGAGGGCAACACCGGTGGCGATAAAAAATGGCGACCACCAGGCAGCTGCGCAAAATGAACGGGCAAGAATGGTCATTTGTTCCCTGCTGAGAGTGCCGCTTTTTTGCAGTCGATCTGCAAAAAAGAACAAGGCTGACAGGTTGATCGCTGCCCCGAGAACATGTGTTCCCAGCGCCGTTGTAATTACGGCGCTGTTGCCTTGAGGTAGCTCCGAATTTTCCAGCCCCTGATTAGTCAGAGCAAGAAAAGCAACTGCAACGAACATGGCGAGAAGGGGCAGGTTCGCGGCAAAAATCTCTTTCCAACCGAGATAAACGCCTTGGCCGGCTGAAAAGAGAATCGCCAGGAAACCGATAAACAAAAGGGCCAAGGTCTGTTGCACCGCCCTCCGGCCAAGCATGCGCCATTTCAAAAGAGGAACCAGCCACGCCAGAAGGGTCGGCACAATCAGGATCGAGGGTACCAGTACGCTTATGAGGTACAAAACGAACGTACCAACTATCATCAATCCGGTATATTTTTTCATTACTGCCAATCAGTACCTTACCCCTCAAAGCCTGTCACTCAGTTCAATGCCCTTGAGATTTACCGGGGAAGTAGACCCTTAGGGTCGAGTTCGCAGCCGTGCCGGTTTCTTTCCCTCTCGTGCAGCTTCCCTTTCTAGAAAATCGCGATATTCACACATATGTCCCAATGCCTTAACTGCCCGTTCGGGACTGTTGAAGAAGACGCCGTTATATTTTGAGTTTTCAACCTCATAAATCGAACGTTTTTTAGGATCGGAAGTCATGGTTACACCAAGAATCGGCTTTCTAAACTTCTCCATCAATTCAACCGTATGCCTGACATACTGATGCTCCCATTTGTGCAGCCCTGACAGCATTTTCTGAGAGTCTTTCGGATCAGTCTCCGCGTCTACTGCATTAACGGATTCCAGCACCATCTGCAAAAGATATTCCCGTCCCGAAATTCCCAGATGTATTATGGCGTCACAACCATCCCAGGCCGCTAACACTTCAATGGCTTTCATTGGCAGTTCCAGATCTTTTTCACCAACCAGGTCAACGGGGTTGGTACGACTCCAGTAAGGTGGCAGCATTCCATCGAGCACAGCAACTATTTCATCGCTGAGCGGCTCCACGCGCAAATTCTGATCACTGCACAGATCACTTGTGACAACCCCCCATCCTCCACCGAGAGTCATAATTGCAACCCTGCGACCTTGAGGCATCGGCAGTGAAGAAAACACCATCGAGGCATCCAGCATATCTGCCGGATGATGGACGCTCACCACACCGGTTTGACGACAAAGCGCCTCAAAAAGCCTGAAGTCTGCTGCCATTGCCCCGGTATGACTTGCCGCTGCGCGATCTCCGGCCTCGGTTCTGCCACCTTTAAGGACAATTACCGGTTTCTTCCTGCCTACTCTGCGCGCCGATTCGAAAAATCTTTTCCCGTCTTTGACACTCTCAAGATAGAGAAGAACCGTCCTGGTCAGTTCATCTACCTCAAAAGTTTCCATAAAATCCTCTACGGCAACCATTGCCTCATTGCCACTTCCTCCGAAGGCTCTGATTCCCAACCCCTGGGAATCGGCGAAACTCAGCAACTGGACACCCATGTTCCCGGATTGCGATATAAGTGCGGTACTGCCCGGTTTTGGCCCTACATGGACTCCGGTTAAAATGATGTTGGCATGGGGATTCTGGATACCCATGGTATTGGGTCCAAGGAAAACAATTCCAGCATCACGTGCATCCTGGACAAGCTGATTCTCTAAAATTCTGCCATCGTCTCCTGTCTCAGAAAAGCCGGAAGATATCAACAAAACAGATTTTACTCCCTTTTGTTGTAAATCCTTGATCAAACCTCGCACCAACGCAGCGGGAATGGTGACAACGGCCAGATCAACAGGTCCTGGTACTTCGGATATGCTTTTAAAAACAGGTCTTCCCCACTGCGTTCCCCCTTTGGAGTTAATCAGATAGACCTCTCCCTTGTATCCATGGGCCAAAAGGTTAGCAGGTAATGACTGCCCCCATTTGCCAAATACGCTCGATGCACCAATAAAAGCAATTGATCCGGGATGAAATATATCACCAATGAGAGCAGGAGAGATAACGGGGCGTGGTATTTTGGGAGTCTCCTCCTGCAGCACGACCAGGCCATCAACAGCACTGACCTGACCATCCGGGCCAACAAGCAGTGGATTGATATCAACCTCTGCGACATCCGGTCGCTCAACTGCAAGTTTGGAGAGCGCTAATAGACAGTTGACAAGAGCTTTTCTATCCGCCGCTTGCTCGCCGCGATATTCGCCTAAAAGTTGAGAAGCTTTTATCTCGTCAAGCATGGTTTCGGCTTCTATTTCGTCGATGGGTACAGCTCTAAAGACTACATCATCCAACACCTCGGTAAACACTCCCCCAAGTCCGAACATCACGATTGGGCCAAACATAGGGTCACGCATCAAACCTGCGACAAACTCGCGCTTACCGTTGAGCATGGGCTGGATTAAATACCCTTCCAGATCTTTACCAGCTGACTCAAGGATCCCCTGCGCTGCTTCCCGGACCTGGTCAACATTGGATAAACCGAGTCGCACTAATCCTCGATCGCTTTTATGCGTTAGTTTTTTTCCATTGCCCTTTAATACAACCGGAAACTTAAGGTCGATTGCCGCTTGAACTGCATCTTCTCCATCTTTGGCTATAATTTCCTGTACTACCGGAACGCCATAACCAGCCAGAAGCTGTTTTGATTCTGATTCACTAAGACTTCTCATGTACATGTCCTTTTGATAAAAAGGTGGGAATAAGATGCAGTAGATTTAAAGATCAGCTCAATTAATGAGTAAGGACATACAGGATGCGATACAGACGCTAGAGATCTTCTATCGCACTAAGGTTGGATATCATCGAATGCAAGGCCCACCACGCTGCAGATCCCGCCTCCATGTTCCGTCTGATTATCCTTTTGCATCATCTGCCGCATTGGAGGATGGCTTGGGAACTGAATTGAAATCCATGATGATGGTGTTGTCGATGCCCACTTCCACCTTGGCGTTGGGATATCTTTTCTTGAAGACCCGCATCATCGATTTATTCTCCTTAAGTACGGTGGCGACAAACCCATGAAAGCCATTTTCCTTGGCGATGGATTCAAGCAGCGGCAGCATATGGGACGTAACCCCCAGGCCCTGGAAATCTTCGCGCACCACGAAAGCAACCTCCGCCCGGCCGGTTCCCTCGTCGGCATAGGTGCCGATGGCCACGATTTCCTGAAAGCCACCGCTCTGGATCAGGCCGATGATGGATATATTCTTGCGGTAATCCACGTTGGCCCACTGCTCCTGGGCATGCTCGTGGGAGAAAAGCTTCCTTTTATAAAAGAAGCGCAGGAAAATGGTCTCCTCTTTCAGTGAGTAAAAGAAATTGCGATAGGCAAACTCGTCCGAAGGCAGCAGGGGGCGGAACTCGATGGATTTGCCGTTGCGTAGCGTGACGCGGGATTTATACCCCTCCAGGAAGATCAGGTCATCCTGGGTCGGCGGCATCTGGTCGGCAAAAATGTAGTGCCGCTTCTTGGCCACGTCGATCAGCTCTTCCCTGAATTTGGGATGGGCGATCTGGGCCAGCTCCATCACCCGCTGGTAGATGCTCTTACCCTTGAGCTCGGCGATGCCGTATTCAGTGACCACGAAATTGACGTCACCGCGGGTGGTCGCCACGCCGGCGCCTTCGCTCAGGCTGGGCACGATACGCGACACTCGTCCACCCTGGGCCGTGGAAGGCAGGGCAATGATGGTAAAGCCTCCCTTGGACATGGCGCTACCGCGTAAAAAATCCACCTGGTCGCCGATACCGCTGTAAAACAGGTAGCCCATGGAGTCGCTGCACACCTGGCCGGTGAGATCCACCTCCAGGGCCGATGATATGGAAATCATATTGTCGTTGCGGGCGATGACCACCGGGTCACTGACGAAATCCGAGGCCCGGAAGTAGAACTGGGGATTGTCGTGCACGTAATTGTAGAGTTTTTCCGACCCCATGCACAGCGAAGCCACCACCCGACCGTCCAGCAAGGTCTTTTTCTTGTTGGTGATGACGTTTTTTTTCAGCAAGGGCAGGAACGAATCGGTGATCACCTGGGTATGGACTCCCAAATCCTTCTTATCCATCAAATGCGGCAGAATCGCATTGGCCAGGTGACCGAACCCGACCTGAATCGTGGCCCCATCTTCCACCATTTGATTGACGTAATAAGCAATGCGGGTGATCACCTCCTGGTTTTTGCTCTTCGGTATCGCTTCCACCAAAGGTTCTTCGAAGGGCACGATCAAATCGATGTCGTCCACGTGTACGATGCAATCGCCCCAGGTGCGGGGCATGCGGGGATTGACCTGGACGATTTTCAGCCGCGCGGCATCCAGGCCCGCCTTGGTGATATCCACCGAGATGCCCAGGCTGCAATAGCCGAAGCGGTCCGGCGGGCTCACCTGCACCAAGGCTACATCCAGGCCGATGCGACGGGTGGCGAACAAGTTGGGAATCTGGGAAAGGTAGGCTGGCAGATAGTCGATTCTGCCCTCGAAGGCAGCCTTACGCATGCTGGCACTGATAAAGAACAACTTCAGGGCAAAGCGTCTGAGGAAATCGGGATCGTCGACATACTTGGACAGGGTGATGGAGAGCATTTGATAAATCACCGCATCCTGGAGGATGGAACTGTCCACCAGGTTGTGGATCAAGTGCTGGGGTTCACCGCAACCCGTGCCGATGAAAATACGGCTACCGTTCTTTATCTGCGAAAGCGCCTCATGGGCGGTGACCACTTTTTCTGGGCAATAAGCCTTGAGATCCATCCGTATATCCTTTAATAACCCACTGTACTGAACCAATACATCGCCTATTTACCACAGGTTTTCGCAAATAGTCTTCTCACGAAACCATCATTTTTCCTTCTCCTGTCCACGATCATCGTTCCACAGTAGCCACCTGCGACAGTTTTTATCGTTTTTCAGAAAATATAAAGATACTTTATACACCTCTTAAAAATCAAGTTCCTAATGTTTTTTCGAATTACTTTATGCCCAACAACCTTTCGGCATTTCCGTGAAGAATGCTCGCTTTGGTGCGGTCTGAATAGGGCAGCGCCAGCACCCTGCTGATAAACCCTTCGACATCCAGCGATACCGCCGTCCATTCACTGCCGAACGAGATCCGGTCGGAATACCTTTTGAGATTCGGGAAATACCGGGACAAATGCCGCGTTGCAATTCATGCGATGCCAATGTGCATATTGCGGTGCCTCGAGATCAGCCAGGCGGCCCGGTCGTACCAGAATGGCCGCCCGCCGTGTTCCATGATGATCGTCAAATCTGGAAATGCGTCCGCCACATCATCCAGCAGCAGCGGGTCGGTATATTTGATCCGCGTCCCGTTGAAGATGGATGAACCGGTGTGAAACATAACCGGCAAGCCCGGCGATTGTATGTATTCACAAAAAGAAAATATAACTCTAAACTATTCTCAGTAAATTATTATATTTGTAACGATACCATTATGTTAACCAATGCTTAGCAGAAAAACAAATATCTCTTTTACTAACGACATGCACCTACTGCCCAAAAGGCTCTCTAACAGGACCAAGTTCTCTGCCGGCTTGATTATCAGATCATAGGCGTATCTTAAAACTGCCCGGATGACTTCAAGAAAGGTTTTGCCAACGAGTACATTATATTGAATATCCATTAGTTGTACAAAAGGGGCTACCAGTTTCTCAAGTCGACGTAGGGTGTTCAGTTGCCAGCGAGATCTGCAGTTCAGATGATATCGGTCCCCCTGGAGGTAACCCGTAGCCTGGCGTGATGACCGGGATCACATCGACAACAGTCAATCGTGCATTATTGCTTTCCGCCAGAGAGACGACCGGGGCAATTGCCGTTTGCTGCCGTTCAACGCTTGGTTCGTTGACATAGAGAATATTCTTGAAACGTCTCATATCTCACTCACTCCATAGCAATTTTTCCAGTCTTCCAGCCGCATGATGCCAGTGCTGTCTGTTTTCGGATACAGGGTCTGATGTTTTTACCAACTTCAACCAACGGGCAACCAATGGCAGCGACCACCCCTGGGTCACTGCGGAAACAAGGACAACAAAGAACACCACGTTAAAGAGCAGGTTGCCGCCCTCTCTATCCCAGCCAGAAGAGGAAAGGTTTCCAGGGTGATGGGTACAGCCCCTTTCAATCCAGCCCACCCAAGAAACAAAGTTCCCGCAAGCGAAAATGGAAGGGAAACACAGAAATCAGGACCGCGAGAGGTCGAGCCACGAATATCAACACCAAGGCGATTAACAGGCCTTCGCCGGAAACCACGATCAAGCGGCTGGGAAAACTCAGCAATCCCAGGATGACGAACAGGACAATCTGGCCAAGCCAGGTGCCGGCGTCATGAAAAAGGAAAATCCCATTCCGGAACACGATGGAGCTGGTGCCTAGAACAATGCCGAACAGGTAAATAGCAAGGAAGCCACTTCCCCCGAGTACTGCGGCCAATCCAAAGGAGAGCAGGCCGAGGGACAAGGCCAGGATTGGGTACAGGCCTGGATAGTCAAGGTTGATCCTGTCGATCAGCCAGGCGGCGACATAGATGATGCCGATTCCTACCCCGGTCCCGTCGCCGAACTGAAGCGCGGACAGCAGGGTGATGTCGGCAACGGTATCGGCAGTCTCCATGATCACGGCGATAAGACTGACTGTCAGGAATAGGGCCATCGGATCGTTCGATCCGCTTTCCACCTCGAGCGTGGCGGTCAATCGTTGGGGCAGTTTCAAACCACTAGTGCGGAGTACTGAAAAAACCGCCGCCGCGTCGGTGGAACCAACGATGCTGTCGAGAAGCATGCCGTGGAGCAGCGACACTCCCAACACCCAAGCAGCGGCGAAGCCTGTCAGTACGGCGGTGAGCAGCACCCCCTATCGTCGAAAGCGACAGGGCGGACTTCCATGTAGAGCGGACCGATGCCAATGACGTTCGAAGACCACCGTCGAACAGGATACAAGCACAGGGAAAATTCAGCGCTACAAACTTCGGGAGACTTTGACACCCCCTGATACCTGTGCATTATAGCTGAACACCGATAAACCCATCAAGGATATCCGTTGGCAGCGTCGGTGACGCACGCTTGATGCCTGATAAAGAGAAATATTCTCATGTGGACCGCCCTAAGCGGTTCCTTCGATATCCGCCTGGTCGACGACCACGGCCGCGCCGCCCAAGCGGCGTTGAGCGTGGAGATCGTTCAATGATCGGCTAGGGCGTTTGTAACAGATTTCCCATGTGGATCTGATGCCATGAATGCACGGCGCCGAGGGAAGAAATCTGTTTCGTCTTGCGCCTCAAGCGGTTCATATCGTCTCTGCGCCACATGGCACCGATGAAAAAACCGATGCTATCGGCGTATTTTCCGATGGCCTGTCCACCCATTACCTTTCCATCCAGCAAAACAATACGCAGGTAATCGTTTCCGTTTTCCTTTTCGATCAACTCCTTATCGCCCAGCATACAATCGTTGGCCCGCATGGTCTTGCCGAAGGTGACGGCGTGGGTGTCAAAAAAATGGGCCCGAGCAAACGCATAGGCACCAAGGTATCTGGCATTCTCACCCAATATGTTCCGGGCGACAATTTCGCCCTGTTCGATGGCGTTGTGTTTGAGTTGAAACATGGCCATTTCACCGGTGCAGGCATCGATGGTTTCAACGCAATCACCGCAGGCGTAAATGTCCGGGAGCGACGTTCGCATATACCGATCGACCTGGATACCTCTGTTCGTAGCGATACCGGCGGTTTTGGCAAGGCCGACGCCGGGGACCACCCCGGTTGCAACTACAACCGTATCACAGGGGATCTCACGCTTATCGGTGATGACCGCAGAGACCTTATTATCTCCCTTGATACGCAGAACTTTTTCTCCGGTATATACATGAATGCCATAGCCTTCCATTGCGGTTTCGAGCCGTTTGGCCGTTACCTCATCGAACAGAGCCGGCATAATCCAGTCCATCAGTTCGATGATGTATACCGCGTATCCCTTTTTCTTGAGCGCCTCGGCCGCCTCTATGCCGATAGCGCCGGAGCCGATCACAACTGCCCGTTGCCCGCTGTGCGATCGAAGCTTGAGGGTTTCGCGCAGCTGCTTACAGCTGAAAACACCTGCGCTGCGGATGCCCTCGATAGGAGGTATGAAAAGGTCGCCACCATGCGCAAGCACCAATTGATCATATTCAATCTGCGATCCGTTTTCCGTGGTAACCGTTTTGGCCTCCGGTGAGATGGAAACGGCCTTGCTGTTATACTGCACATCGATCCGATTGTTTTCGTAGTCTTCCATCTGCCGTCTAAACACGGCTGCCTCCTCACAGTCGCCACCTAATAAATAAGGCAACGAACAAGGGTCGTATTCCGGAAACGCCTCCGCCGAAACAATGCAGATGTCGGTTTCCTGGCAGCACTTTCGAATCGAAAAGGCCACCTGATTGCCTGAAATTCCATTTCCGATAATTACAACTTTCATGGTTTCCGCTCTTTTCGGTTGCTTAACGTTATGTTAATGGTTCACGTCGCCCCAAGGACGATTCGCAACACCTTAGCGCGAAGGGAAAATCTCCCTTCCCGCTCCCGCCCGTTCCCTGACAATATCGGCCGTCAAGGATTCGCCTTTGGCCATGGTCAGCGCGCCTTCATGGCCGCATGCCGCGACACACCACGGCCCCGCCTCATCGTTCATGCACATATCGCAGGTCATGGTCTGTCCCGTATAAGGGTTCGCCGAAGGACTGCCCACGGGACAAATGTAGATGCATGCCCGGCAACCAATGCAAACGTCCGTGTCGGTGACAACCGTGCCGTTGGCCTGCCGCACACGCGCGTTCATGGGGCAAACCTTGATGCATGGAGCCTTGTCGCAAGCCATGCAAATGATGGGCACATTGAGGGTCTGGCGCTCTAACCGCGTGACCTTGATTCTGGAAAGTGATGGATTGATGACGTTGTAGTGTTTCATCGAACACGCAATCATACATCGCATGCATCCCGTACATTTTTTTGCATTGACCAGTAGCTGTTCACGTCGTTTTTCCATGATTACATACCTTCTCGAGATCACCTGGGATCGTTTGGTTAATTCGAACGATCCATTGCGGGCCGAAATAATCGAACTTAATTCACTATAGTGAATATTTTCTATACTCAATTCATAGTACGAACACGCACAGATGTCAAATTAAAAATCTATTATACTATTAAATTATCGCCATTAAATAACAAAAAAATAACTTGAAATAACAAAAAATAACTTGACCGAATACAATTCTTACTGTATCTAATGTTCATTATAGTGATTTTTTTCTGAAATCAACCACAACACAAGGAGTTTCACATGTCTACTGACGACAGCAAATCTTCCGCATCTGAATCTCTTCGCAAAACCCGAACGTTCGGCAAGGTCAGATGCCACAACCCCAGCTGCATGGGGCGACTGGAACCCACTCCCGGCAGCCAGCAAATTTCATGTCCGAGCTGCGGGATGACCTATCGCCTGCACTGGGTAACACCACAACTTCCAAGAATTCGCGGCCCAGTCTGGAGTATCAACTGCAAATTAGCCGAGGAAACGTTAGCCAAAAAATTAGAGTCGTCCACCGACGATTCCAAATAGACAAGGAGGGAACGCGACATGGCACTGGATCGGAAAATTGCATACATCGACCTCACGACCGGCAACATCGAAATCAAACCCATTCCGTTGGAGGTCAGGAAAAAATTTATCGGCGGCCGCGGCCTGGATGCTTATCTGCTTTACAACCACGCACCCGAAGGCTGTGACCCCTTGGGTCCTGAAAACCCGCTCATCATCAGCGCCGGCCTGTTGTCAGCCACTCTAGCATCCGCCACATCGAGAACGCATATCATGGCCAAGTCTCCACTGACCAACCTGTTGGGCAGCTGCAATATGGGCGGTTTTTTTGCGCCGGAAATGGCCTGGGCCGGGTTCCACCACCTGGTGATCACCGGCAAGGCCGAAAAACCGGTTTATCTTTGGCTTCACAACGGTGAAATCGAAATCCGCGATGCCTCCCACCTATGGGGAAAATCAAGCACGGAAACCCAGTGGGCCATTCGGGATGAACTGGGCGATCAGGAGATCAAAAGTGCAGTTATCGGAGCGGCCGGTGAGAATCTTGTCACCTATGCCTGTGTGATGACCGGTATTAAAAATGCCGGCGGCCGGACGGGCATGGGGTGCGTGATGGGGTCGAAAAACCTTAAGGCCGTCGCAGCCCGCGGTGACATGGACATCAACATCGCGCACCCCGTCGATGCACTGGAGCATAACAAAAAATTCATTGAACAGATCACCAGCGCAAAAGTCAATCAGACCCAGGGCATCTTGGGTACCCCCTTTGTCTGGGGCGCAACCAACTGCTGGGGCGGCGTTCGGACCCGGAACTTTCAGTATAACCAGATGCTGTACGCCGACCAGATCGAACCTGAAGCCATCGATGAAATCGCCACGGAGACCATGGGCCCCCATCATATGGCGGGATGTTTCGGCTGCCAGGTGCATTGCCGGGCCAAATACAAGATCAAAACGGGTCCGTTGGCCGGCAAATACGATGAAGGACCGGAATACACCTCTCAGGGCGCCTTCGGCAGCGAACCAGACTGTAACAAGGCCGAAACCGTATTGTCCGCCAACCATCTGGTCAACCAGTACGGTGTCGACAACCTTGAAATCGGCAGCATCATCTCCTGGGCCATGGAGCTTTATGAGTTAGGAATCCTCACCAACAAAGAGACCGAGGGCCTGGAACTGCAATTCGGAAATGACCGGGCACTGATCGCGATGATTCACCAGATCTGCAACCGAAGCAGTTGGCTGGGCAATGTACTGGCCGACGGCGGCATTCCTGCATCCCAGACCATCGGCAAAAATTCCTTCGATTATCTCATTCAGGTCAAGGGAATGAACAACCTCCACTCCGATGAGCGGGGGACCCCTGGACTGGCTCTGAACATTGCCACCGCCTCCCGTGGTTCCGACCATCTGCGCAGCCGGCCGGCAATCGACCTGTATCACCTGCCGGAAAAGGTGCTGAGGAAAATATACAGCAGCCCCATTCCCTACGACGGGCCACTCTCTTCGGAACATACCGAGTATATTGGAAAGCCCTGGCAGGTTTTCTGGCATGAAAACTGTTACATGGCCGTGGACAGCTTAGGGATCTGCAAATATCATACGCTGTTCCTGGGTGCGACACTGCCCAATTTCGAAGACTGGCCGGCGGTTATTTACCACAATACGGGGCTTGAATTTACCCCGGTAGAAATTTGGGCCGCGGCAGAACGATGCAACAACCTGGAAAGGCTTTTCAATTTGAGGGAAGGGTTGAAACGAAACGATCCTTTCAAAGGCGACACTCTCAACCATCGCTATTTTGACGAACCCTGTCGAAGAGGCGCCCCTGACGTTGTCGGCCGTAAAATCGATCGGGAAAAATTCAGTATCATGATCGATGAGTTCTACGAACATCACGGTTGGGATAAAGAAGGCGTTCCGACAACTGAAACCTTAACGCGCTTAGGGCTGGATCAGGAACCCACCCATTTACTTTAAAAGCTGTCGAAGGAGAAAATAATGGACAAATTTCTCACGGTTAATGCCGAAAAATGTACCGGCTGCCGACTTTGCGAACAGGTATGCTCCGTCGTGCATGAAGGGGTATCCAACCCGGCGAAGAGTCGAATCCAAATCGTAAAGTGGGAAGATGAGGGGCGTTACATTCCGATGATATGCCAGCAGTGCGAGGATGCTCCCTGCATGAATGTCTGCCCGGTACGAGCCATTTCCATAGACAAGGATTACGGCTTTCTGGCGGTCAATTATGAAGTATGTATCGGTTGCCGTTCATGCATCAACATTTGCCCCTTCGGGGCCATGAATTACAATCGGACGACGCATCGCGTCTTCAAATGCGACCTGTGCGGCGGGGATCCGCAGTGTGTACGGTTCTGTGATGTTAAAGCGATCGATTTTGTATCATCCAATGCCGTCGTCGCCGGGAAGAAAAGGGAAAGCGCTCTGCGTCAATCCGAAGCAAAGGGGCTGCATGCGGCGGCAGGTGAACACGTTTAGTCCGAGTAAAGGTACCAACCGTGTTATGTCGGAATGATAATGATTGGTATGTTTAATTGTCATAGTACTCGAATTGATCCGGCCAGACAGGAGCGATGACCATGCCTCTCACACTTTCCGCCGAAGAGCTTGAGCGGTATGACCGTCAGGTTTGCATCGCTGAAATCGGCACAACGGGACAGGAAAAACTTAAAAAAGCAAAGATCTGTATCTGCGGGGCCGGCGGGCTCGGCTCTCCGGCGGCCATCTATCTGGTGGCCGCCGGTGTCGGCACCATCACTCTCGTGGATCATGACCAGGTCGCATTAAGCAATTTAAATCGTCAAGTCCTCCACCATGAAGCCGACATTGGCCGCCACAAGGTCGATTCCGCAAAAGAAAAGCTCGGCAATTTGAATTCGCATGTCACTTTAGACACCAGCCGGCTTAGAATTACCGAAGAAAATGTGGTCAGGTTAATTACCGGCCACGATATGATCATCGATGCGCTGGACAATCTGGAAACCCGTTATATTCTCAACCAAGCAGCGCTGGATTTGAACATTCCGTTCATTCACGGTGCAGTCAGCGGATTTGAAGGTCGCGTGATGACCGTCATTCCAGGCCAGAGCACCTGCCTGCGCTGCCTCTATCGCGGACCGGTGAAGCAACCCAGAAAAATACCGGTCATCGGCGTTACCCCAGCAGTCATTGGTGCGCTTCAGGCCACGGAGGCCATCAAGTACATTACCAGTATCGGTGATTTGCTGACCGATCGGCTACTGATCTATGATGGATTTAAGCTCAAATGGAGCGAATTCAAGTTACTGAAAAACCCAACCTGCGACCATTGCGGAAAGTCGCGAGGCAGGATTTCATCATGACCATTACGCTAAATATTCACAAAACACATCGACAATTTACCGACGGGATAGAAACCTTTGAAGTAGAAGGAAGCACGGTCGGGAATTGCCTCGATGCATTGGTAGAACGATTTCCCGGCATGCAGGAGGCGCTTTTTGACGGAAAGGCTAAACTAAAAAACCAGATTGAAATTTACCTGAATCTAGAGAGCGCATATCCTGATGAGCTGGGCAAAAAGGTCAAGGCCGGAGATGAAATCACCATCACCGTTATGCTGGCCGGTGGATAACCGCCTTTATTGTACCGTGAAGTCGGTGAATTATGGGTGAAAAGCAACACCCTGTTCCCATGTCACTATCAGCCTGGCCGTCACCCGCGAGGATCTGCAGCCGGTCTTAGTCTACCACACCAGGGATAACCGTATCAGGTCCCACGTGATGCTGTGCTGGCTCGCCCTGCTGCTTATTTAAATGTGTTAACAATTTGGATTATATGGGAAAAACCACTGTTCAAGACAAATTGGCCGGCTACAAGGCCCCAGCAGTACATCGCGCATTCGATCTGTTGCGCAAGGTGGCCCAATCGCGTGAAAACCTTAGCCTTACCGAACTGGCACTTCAATTGGGATATAGCAAAAGCACGACCCATGGACTGGTTCATGCCCTGCTTCGTGAAGGTGTCCTTACTCAAGGTCTTGACGGACGCAAGCTTTATTTGGGACCAGCGGTTGTTGACCTGGCCTTTTCGAGTTGGAATTATCTCAAAATGGTCGAATCAATCCAGGCATCGATCGACGAATTGAGGAATCAGATCAAGGAGACGATTGTTCTGGGTGCATTGATCTGCAACCGCATTCAGATTTTGGCCACCGCAGAGTCAGCGGACCCAATGAAGATATCCGCCTCACCCGGGACGGTTCTCCCCCTCTTTGCCGGGGCCTCAGGGAAGGTTCTTCTCGCTGAAATAAACATCGAGAGGGTGAAACAACTGATCCATGAAAAAGGTCTCCCCCGGCATACTCCCCGCTCAATCGTCGACGAAGAGAAGTATCTGACCGAACTGGAACAGGTGCGTACCAAAGGGTATTCCATCGACGACGAGGAGTACCTGACCGGTGTCAGAGCGGTAGCTTTGGCTTTGCATAACCTCAAAGGCCCACCCATGGCCATCTGGGCTGTGGGGTTGTCCAGCAAAATGGGGCTCGACAAAATTGAGGATGCCATTGCAATCATGACTGTCGCGGCGAAAAATCTTTGCAATTCGCTTGATGGGTCGTCCGGATATTAAGGAGACGATTGGGAGACACGCGTCCTATCGAGGACACCATGCCTCTCCGTTTTCTTCCCAAGACAGCGAAACGCAGATCGCGTCTCTCTTGCCACAACACTCCTGTTCCCACGCCCCCTCCTACAGCTGCGCGCACGGCGATCCTGACAACAAACAACCTGTCTCGTGCCATGTCCTTTTTCAATCCCTTTTCATGTCCATGTATCCATTTCCCGGAAGAACCATATTAAAATCATTATAAATTAAAGCGCCACCGCAGGTTATTCAGCTGACAAAGACAGCCTGATTTTGTAAACACACGCCGAATTCGCAGATTCTACTGAAAGCCGCAGCGCGCCTAGGTTTCAGCAGATTTGTAAACTTACCGGGCGCAGACCCAAATTATGTCCTGAGGGTAAAAAAGTGGAGCCGGACAGCTGAGCACCGCCTGGGAACTCCCAGCAAGACCCAGCGTGAAGTCCTATCGGACTTTGGCTACCACGTTGATGAGAGTGGGGTCTTACAGGGTCTTGTAGGCTAAATCTTTATACTGAGAGGGTTCACGGCCAGTCACGCTTATTATCCCCGAAACTCCTTTTACTCTTTTGGATCCTGTAAAGATATTCAGTAATGCACAAGGCATCGATCTCTACGTTGTGGCTCCCATAGGAAGCCACAACCAGCACCGGGCACAATCAAGACAAAATCCTGAGATTACTCAGAGGGGCAAACCATTGATGCTTAATTAACACGAAGGACCAAAGCCGCACCGGTGTCACCTGCCGCACAACCTGCGACGAGCACATAACCGCCGCCAAGCAGAACCGCTTCCTCAATGCCTTCGATCACCAGTCTAGCAACGGTGGGAGCTTGTGGGTGACCAAAAATCATAGAGCATCCGTAATTGTTCATTGTTTTAAGGTCAATGTCGAATTTCTTGGCAAAATAGAGATCATTGGCCGCAAAGGGATTATGGGTTTTTATGACCGAAACGTCATTAATGGTTATCCCGGCACGATCAAGAGCCATCTGTGCAGCGGGAACAGCAGCGGCAGGCATATGCGCTTTTTCCACCCTGGAAAAACCATAGGAGAGAATCTGGATTGTCTTGCTCGGATCATTACTCAGTTTCTGTGCCCTCTCCCGAGTCGTCACGATAATTCCTGCATTGCCATCTGCCGGATGGGTTTGGCTGGCATAAGTATGAATTCCACCCGGCATTACAGGTTTGAGATGGGCGATCCCTTCCCGTGTCACAGGAGTAACACCTTCATCGGCGTCAAGAGTAATGGTCTTTTTGCGGCTGACCTTCACTTCTACCGGGAACATATACCGCTTCTGGAAAGCTCGATCGTTTTTTAATGCCTCTTCATATTGCTCATAGCGCATGACAGCAAGTTCATCCGTTTCCTCACGGGTGGCAGTGATCAGCTTAGCAACATTCTCAGCGGTATTCAGCATCCCAAAACCAGTTGACGGATCAGCGTTCATATTATCCATATTCCAGTTCTCAGAGATCACTTCACCGCCTGGCCCATTTGGATTTGGCCAGATAAGATGAGGTGCATTTGACATCCGGTCAGCCAGGAAACAAAACGGTGTGGTCAGTGTGCCCGTTTCGACTGCCATGGCTGCGGTATGAATGCAGGTGGTTGAAGTTGAACAGGCCTGGATGATTGTCATTCCAGGAACTTGCGCACCCATCATTGCATTTGCCCAGGTACTTCCGTAAAAGCATGACTTCTGGACAGCAGTTATACCATGGTAGGTGTAATCAAAGACAGGAGTTTCCCAGCTATTGAAAGCCATCCAACGTTTTGCGGTCTCCGCACCCAGAATTATCGAATTTTCATTTGATAAACTGCCCTGCCATTTGGCAAAAGGACTACAATAGTAACCACCATAGGGGATATACGCTTTTTCAAACTTCATGGTAATAGACCTCTGTCATGTGGAATTTATTTTCTTGCTCTATTGTCCGCCTGGAAAAAAGAGTGACTTTTGATTCATTCTGCTTATTCCATTAACAAAAAAACAGCAAATATCATTCGATTTTTGTTGGATCACTCAGCCCTAAATCTACTTCTTGAAATTTGGCTTTCGCTTTTTCCAGAAACGCCATTATGCCTTCCTTAGAATCGTCAAGGCAATGCGTATCGCCGGATCGTTCATGGTTAATCTCAAGAGCGTTGTATAAGCCTTCCGTTTTCACGCCTCGATTAATCAGGTCAGCGATAACGGTCAGAACTTCTTTATGGAACGTATTGCGTCGGAACTATTTTGCCAATCGTGTTTTCGAAACACTTGATGCCGCATTTACCCCAGCAGAACTCGGTCTGACAGAGATGGCGGCAAGTATCATTCATTGATCAACCGTTTGACTATTCTTGGAATCGCCATTGTCAAAAGTTTTTCAACTTCTTCAATTGTTTTGAATACATATTCCGGATTTTCCTCCCAATGTTCCCAAACATCGTCTTGCCGCAAGGCCTCGGAATGATCTTCGCTGAACGCAACCCCTTTCCATTTTGCAATTTCTTTGAGGGTAACCATGTTTTGCTTGTACTCAGGATATAGCGCTGATAATTCTTTTTTCTGTTCAGGCAAGGAGACAACGATCAAATTCGCCTCTTTAATCATCGCGGGAGTCACGCACTGTGAATTCCATGCTACGGGGGCGGCGAGCCCCTTTTCGAGTAGCAGACGACGAACGTGTTCGCTCATATCAAGCCCATAAAATGGGTCTGGATGGGTGACAGCGAGCTTATCCAGAAATACCTTGAGTTCCTGAGGGAAAAATCCAGCAGACCGGACCGTTATTTTATTGGATAAAATCCCCTCCAGCCGTTTCATTTTTTCTCTTGTAAAAAGTTCGGAAAAGACACTTCTCACCCGGTTACGTATACAAAGAAACAATACGTTATAGGACGACGCCTTCTGCATATCTTTTTGCATATATTTTTTCCTTTATCGGTTGTTTCTCATTTCCCAACCTTCACCCCGTGCATTATCTACCCGCTATCAAACACATAAGCGAACTATTAACCTTCTTCAATCATCTAAATTGTATCCAATTTCACTACAATCTTTCCGAAATGTTTGCCCTTTTGCATGAATTCAAATGCATCGTGTACCTGGTCCATTGAAAATACACGATCGATGATCGGTTTTATTTTGCTCACCTCAAGGAATCCATGGAGTTGTTGTTGCATATCACGACTGCCCACATAAATACCCTTGACGGACAATGATTTCCTTATGATGGGCATGGGATTGACAGCTCCCTCAGTTCCGGTCAGCACACCAACCAGACTGATGCGCCCATTTGTTTTGGCGGACGCCATCGACTTTGCAAGCGTCCCGACCCCGCCTAGCTCCAGTACCAGATCGACGCCCAGCCCGTTGGTTTTTTCCAAAACAATTTTTTCCCAATCCGGGTTTTGTTTATAATTGACCAACACATCCGCACCAAGTTCTCCTGCCCTTTTCAGTTTCTCGTCGCTGCTTGAAAGCAGAATGACTCGCGCACCTGCTTTTTTTGCTATCTGCAAGGCAAACAGCGCCACGCCGCCTGTTCCGAGAACAAGCAGCGTTTCACCGGGTTTTAAGTTTCCATTGATAATCAATGCATTCCAAGCCGTCACGGCCGCACACGGCAGTGTTGCGGCCTCTTCGTAGGATAGATAACCTGGGAATTTAATGAAGCCGTCTTCAGGCCCGGTCACCAATTGCGCCAGCATTCCATCGACGGTTGCATTGCCCCTGACAGTGCCAAATTTGGTATCATCGATCTCTCCGCCCTGCCATAAAGGGAAAAATAGACCAACTACCCTGTCACCCGGTTTCAACCCGATTACCCCTGCGCCCACTTCCTCCACCGTTCCGGCACCATCGGATAACGGAATCAACGCCTGACTCACCCCCCGCGTAGCGGCAACAATGTCCTTGTAATTGATCGATGCGGCATGCACCTTGATTCTAACTTCGTTCGTGCCGGGTTTTTGCGGTTTCATTTCTTGAATGGTCAGCGCATCGAGGCCTTTTTTGCCGGGAACGATTACAGCTTTTTTCATATCTTTTTCCTATTCTTGATTTTTTATTCTTGAGAAAGGGGGAAAGCCAATCCTTGCATAGTCTCGCTTTCTTAAGTGTGGTTCGGTTGAACGGTTATTGAATTCTAAGCGTCTCGCCATAGGCAAAGACAAGTGCATCAAGTATTTTTTCGTTATGACCGGAGGCTTCTTTCTCAGCTTTTTTATTCACACTTACCAAATGCCGAATCGCCTGTATTATGGGTTGTATTGTATCAATATATTGACCGGCAAGGTCTTTTTCGGTATTCGACGTTTCCTTTATCGCTTCCGCGGCAAACATACCGCTCTTCAGCGCCGTGCCGATCCCTTCAAAAGTGATCGGTAAAATAAGCCCGGCAGCATCGCCCACCAGTAGGACGTTGCCTTGTGCGGGAACAAACGCGCCCGAGATCAGATCTTCATGAAGAAGCGGCTCCACGCAGCCGTCCTTCCAAATCGGCCTGGAACCCGGGTCAAAACCGTATTGCGCCAGGATGGTATTGATTTCGGTTCGAAGCTCTTTAATGCCGCTGCCTTCAATCAGAAACATGTCGCCTTTATGGTTCACATTAAATCTCGGGCGAAGCTTAAGTTTAGGAAAAAACCAATGAATATAATCTTTCTCCAAGTCCAGTGCTCCCATGTAACATTCACGAATCGGCGTCGTGTATTTCACCGGAAGATTGGGAAAAAGGGATTTTCGGGTCCGTGATGATGCCCCATCGGCACCAATCATATGGCGGCACACCAGTTCGATTGATTCGTTTCCTCGATCTATTAAAACCTTGACTTTTCCATCGGCGTTCATGATCGAACGCAGCCGGGTGCGGTCCCACACCTCTACACCGTCTGCAACGGCTTTTTCAGTAAGCCATGAATCAAGATCCCGCCTCCAGGCGATCGGCGTATGCCATTCTATTGTTTTCGGCGAAAGCCCGGGAACGTGAAACATATTGCCGGATAGGTATTTTGGCGCTGTGAGAATGTGCTCGGGAATAGTTCCGAAGTGTTCTTCAATCAAATTTTTTGCCCACGCCCCCATGACCATTCCTGAGCAAACCTTATCACGGGGTAGCGTTTTTTTTTCAAGCAGCAAGGTCCTGAAACCCGCCTTTGCACATAATTTCGACGCTAGTGACCCTCCAGGTCCTGCCCCGACAACGATTATATCGTATTTTTGAATCAAGCCCATAAATTCTCCCTCGTCAACCAATCTTTATCCGGCAATAAGCAAATTGGATTGGTACCATGGCCTTCCATAAATTTACCAGAAGACGCCCGGAAGGAATGGTTCCCCTATTACAACCAGGAACGATTCCATCAGTCGCTTGAAGGCTTTACCCCGGATGAAATTTATTTCAAAGAGCATATGCGTGAATTACCGATCACGGGCGCCACGATTGGGGCTAACTCAAGTCGCCCTACGGGCTCCATACGTTAGACCCAATCGTGAAAAGCGGCTCCATCAACCCGGGAGGGACTAACCACCGACTTGGAATTTATCACAGCCGGTTGGCTGTCCAAACAATGGGGACCACCCAGATTCTCATGCCTCAGTCAGGCGAAACATCGACTGGAAGAATTTTCTGGGGAGGGATGATAAATGTCGGTATGGGTGACAATTTAACAACCGCTTTAATTGTTTGGGATATCAAGGTACCGGGGGAAATATTTTCATGCGGGCTTAATATTATGATATCACAGTTTTTCTCTTGTGCAGTCGATAGTATTTGATCGGCGACAATGCCTTTTTTAATCAAAATTTCATCGGGCTGAAGAAACTCAGGATTGTTCTCATTTGATTCTTCGCAAAATTTTTTCAAAGCAGAATGAATAATTTTGCTATCTTTTCTTTTTGCTATTAATACATTCCTTGCATCACTCTCATGCTCTTTCATGATTTCATCGAATTTATCATCTCCAAATAACTTTTTAACTCGTTCTTCGAGAGAAATGGGAAGATCTTCAATAACATGCAGCAAAGTAATCGACCCTTTTAAGGACATGGCCAAGTGGACGGCCACGGGATAGGACTCTTGGCACTCTTTCGACAGATCGGTAGCGAATAGAATTTTTTGGGGGACTGTAATCATGACGAATCTCCATAACCATTAGGGTTGCTATTATCGCATAATGATAATTTGTTTGATTTCATTCGATCTCGGCAAAATATTCAACCGCTATCTCGCCGACTCTGACAAGATATTCCAAATCATCCCAGTGGCAATTTAGAATTTCCAAATGAACTTTAGGGTCCAATTTTTTTTCAATGGTTTCTATAAAAGCTTCTCTTCCTTCAGGATTGAAATACATCTGATCTTCTTTATCATAGTGATGAAAACCTTTTCTTGGGATTACAAAAGCGACCTTACCTTTCGAAGGGTTTAATCTTTCAGCCATGATTTCGGCCGTTTGAACCATCTCCTCGATAGTAGCCTTAGCCGTACCGATAATTTCATTGTGGGTAATGGTAAACCGCCCCTGCTTGCCGAACCTTTCCATATCCATGGCTGTTGGGGCAAATACGCCGACGTTTCCAGGTCCAATAATTGTGGGAATCCCCATTTCTGCGGCAGCGGTGAGCCTGTTTTGAGCGTGACAAGCAGCTCCGGCTATTGCGTGTAGGATCTCGAAGGAACAAAGATCGATCATTCCTTTTATGACCCCTTCCCGAATCAAATCCTCAAGAATCGAGCATTGCATACTTATGGAGTGAGCAACAGTAACCTTATAACCTTTTTCTTCAAGGAGTTTTTTCAATGGCCCCGCACAAGAAGAAACCCAGCCAATGGCGGTGAGTCCAATCCATTTTCCCTTCTCCAATGGATCTTCTTCAGTAACGACAGCGCATAGGCTTAATGCTGCACGTTTAAGATCCCTTTCAGACCATTGAGTTAGGCCAAAAAAGTCTGAAATCGGTTGTACAAGCATAATATCTGATCGAATAAACTCTGGATGAAGGTAGTCTGATACGGCAACGGTAGAAATCAACACTTTAGGGAAACCAATAGGCAAAACCCTGAGCGTTCTCAACGCCAAGGCGGTTCCCATACTTCCACCGATAGACAATACACCATCTATTTTTTGTTCTTCTGCCAATTGTTTTATTATGATTTCAGCGCCGCTGCCGAGTTTTTCAACAGCGACTTCGTAGCGACCGCTCTTTGCCGCTTCCATTAGCTCATCTAGGGAAGATCCGATTGCCTTGCTAAGATCCCTCCTCGTAAAATCGGCTGTAAATTGAGTCGGGTCCGATTTCAACCCAAGGTCCAACACCATACACTTAAGACCTTTTGATTCAATCAGCTTTTTCATGTAAAGGATTTCATCGCCCTTTGTGTCGCAGGTCCCTGTAATAAGTATCGTTTTTTTCGGCTGCGTCATTTCAATTCGCTCCTCTTTTGGCTATCCATGTCCAGTTCCAGGCACGCTATCGTTGTCGATATCCATTGTTCTTCAACAAGAAACGTCCCCCCCTTTGCCCTCCGACTTACCTGAGAAATGGTGCTCAGACTTTATGGACTGGTTGATGCATAATTCTTCTGCCATCAAATACGATTGAATCAAATGATTAATCAAGCATTTGATCTCCCTTTTATTGGTCCGGAGGCCATCATGGCATCCAAGCTGTCGACCAATTTTTTTGCTGTTTCAAAATCTTCCAGATTCGCATCGATCTCTTCGATTTCAATAGGTTTTTCCAGTTGTTTTTTAAGCGCTTCAATAAAATACCCATCTTGTTCAGGATCATAAAGAACGCTCCCCGACTTATCGATTGAAGACCACCCCTTCAAAGGGACAACCAGCTTTACAAGCCCTTTGGCATGGTTGAGCTTCTCGGCATAAAGGCGGGCTCCGATTTCGAGCTCGTCTTTTGGAAAACGGGCCATGGACCGCATTTCGTCCATTTTGAACACCCGACCGGAGGCTTCGTATTTTTCACGGTTTACCCTCGTTGGGCCGGCGCCAGTGATATTCAGGCAGCATGGCGCCCATACCTGAGGAATGCCCCGTTCGCCGGCGGCATCCAATCGGGTCATGTCCGCAGCTCGATTGCCGCTGGTTTTAGCTTCTATAAGTCCTGCGGGAACAATGTCGATTACGCCATCGAAGAAACCCTGGCTGATCAGCTTGTCCATGGCCCGGTCACTGATTCCCTGGGCATGGAACGGGAATACGGTATATCCTTTCTCTTCCAACAAGTTTTCTACGTTTTTCGCGCACCGGTCTGAAAATCCGATCTGGGTGATAGCAATGGACCCCTTGGGCAGCTTTAATTCGCGATGGTCAACTGATGCTGCCGCCATGCCGCAAATGGCCCCGGCTACTTGTGAAATGGCATTTTTAATCAAATCGTTGGTTCCGGCGATTTCCATGATCAGCTGCATCACCGTAATGTCCGTCGCCCCGAACAATTTCCCAACATAAGCGGGCATAGCTGCGGTGGTGCCGATGACCTTTGGAATGCCAAATGGCAGTTGTGACATAATTCTGGCACCGATCAGTGCAATGCTCATCCCACCGAGCGAAACGATGCCGTCAAGCGAATTTTCGCCAAGTAGCGCGCGTGCCTTGGCGACCGCCCCTTGGGTCATCCAGTTGGTGATGACCGCTCTATCCTCTTCAGCAAAAATATCTTCCATTTGCTTTCCCGCAAGCGAGGCAATCTCATTGGGACCGATATCCGCCTGATAACCGTGTTTTCCACCCATGCTGAGATCCATCAACACGGGATGATGACCGATCGCGGCGATTTTCTCCTTGAGCATCATCAATTGCTCGCCCTTGGTGTCCATGGTTCCGATAATAACTATTTTTTTTCCCATTTTTCGTCCTTGATAATCGTCTCAAAGGTTTTTTCACTGAATTGTGAATCGCTAACCACCTTTATAAGAAATCCATGGGTTTACCGATGTTTATTAACGGCTTATCTTTATTCCGGCCTGTTCACGATCCCAGGTATTCGCAGTAATGCCGGCTTTCTTGAGCAAGTGCTTTTGAACTCTTTCAGTCGGTGTTTTGGGAAGTTTTTCGACGAATTCGACAAAGCGTGGGACTGCAAAATAGGGCATCCGCTCATTGGCATGCGCAATGAGGTCCCCATAGTCGATGGTCTCTCCGGGCTGGAGGACAACACAAATTTTTACTTCGTCTTCGGCAAGTTCGGATTTCACGGCCACCGCAGCCGATTCCAGGACTTTGGGGTGCGTGTTGATGGCTCTTTCCACTTCGAAGGAGGATATGTTTTCTCCGCGCCTGCGCAGCGCATCTTTTTTTCGGTCTACAAAATAATAGTATCCATCTTTGTCCTTTTTAGCCAAATCTCCTGAGTGGAACCACAGGTTACGGCTGGCCTCCAGGGTTTTTTCAGGCATGTTGTAGTATTCGAGCATCATGACAAAGGAATCCTTGGGTCGGAAAACGATCTCTCCGATCTCACCCACGGGGACTTCACTATCGTCATCGTCGACGAGCTTGATTTCATAGATATCCATGGGTTTGCCACAGGATCCTTTGCGTCTGTCATCCACCCTCACATGGATGGGGATACCGATTTCGGTCATACCGAAACCTTCCAGGCATTTGATGCCGAAGCGGGCTTCCATTTCAGCCATCACATCGGCCGGACATCCTGCACCTAAGGCGACGACCGCAGGGTTGTACAGATCATCATCTTTTCGGGGTTGTTTGGCCAGAATCGGCATCACCGCCCCCAGGTAGTTGAATTGGGTCGCCCCATATTTGCGTATTTCATCCCAGAAATGTGAAGCGCTGAAGTGGTCAGCCAGCACCATCTGCGCTCCGGCCACCAGCGTCGTCAAGGTAGTCAGCACCTGGGCGTTGAAATGGTACAGCGGCATGAAGGTATAGAAAATATCGTCTTTGCCGCCATTTCGATACTCAAGCATTTTTTCCGCGCAGACAATCCAGAACTTGTGCGGCCCCAAGGCACCCTTGGAAAGACCGGTGGTACCTGAGGTGTAGATAATGCTGATGGGATCGCTGGGCGAAACGATTATGTCGACGGCTGCTTCAGAGGCCTTAAAAAAGTCTCCATAACGAATTGCCGGAATGTTAATTTTTTCCGTGTCCATTTCACCGGATGAACCGACAACGATTATTTTCTCTACTTTGGCAAGATCGGTCTCGATCAGCTTTAACCGTTCCAGATACTGTGCATCTATCACCAACATCTTCGAATCTGACTGGTCTACGATGTGCTTAAGGAATTCACCTTTGTAATTGGTATTGACCGGAACTTCAACCGCACCGATTTTGGACAATCCCATCCACAGATAGATAAACTCCGGGCAGTTAGGCAGCATGATGCTGACCTTGTCGCCCTTGGTTATGCCCAAATCGGTAAATGCATTGGCGCAGCGATTGGAAAAAAGATCCAGCTCCCTGTAGGTAATCGATTCTTCCTTGAATCTCATGAAAACTTTATCTGCGTTTTTTTTCACTCTGTCGGCAAGAAGTTCACCAAGTACTGTCGGTAGATTAGACTTTTTCATGGTTTTCCTTTGGTTATTTTTTTGGCGTCACACGTTATAATTTTTCATTGCCCAACACCACACAGCTGGCGATTCCCATCCCAGCGTTTCCACCCAGATTGTGGGCCAACCCCAATCTGGGATTTTTCACCTGTCGGGGACCGGCCTTTTCCTGCAATTGCTTATATATTTCATACATCATCCTCAAACCGCTTGCGCCCAGCGGATGGCCGAAGCATTTAAGCCCTCCATCGGTATTGACTGGAAGATCGCCGCCCAAAGTGAAGGTTCCCGCTTCAATATCCTCTACAGCCCCTCCTCGAGTGCTGAAGCCCAGGTCCTCGTACAGAATCAATTCATGGGTGGTAAAACAGTCGTGGACCTCGGCGAGGCTGATCTCTTTTCTAGGATCGGTAACACCCGCCTGATCGTACGCCATTCTGGATGCACGCACATTCTCTTCCACATGCACGTAATCATAATCCTGGCGCATGACTCCCTGACGCGCGCCTACACTGATCGCCAGCCCCTTGACATAGATCGGGTCCGATCGAAATTTTTTTGCCATATCCGCACGCACGACAATAGCCGCGGCAGCGCCATCGCTGACGCCACAGCAATCGAACAAACCCAGCGGCCAGGCCACGATGGGCGCATTGACAACCTGCTCCACCGACAGCTTGTTGTGGAAGTGGGCCTTGGGATTCAAGCTACCATTGTGATGATTTTTTACCGCGATCTTCGCAATCAGCTCTTTTCCGTATTCGGGTGTCAGTCCATAATGATGGAAATAACGTGTGCCGAGATAGGCAAACGAAGCGGGTGCGCTGAAACTCGAACCGATCGCCGAACTGCCATCGGGGTTGTCGCCCACAATGGCCGGCCCCTTCACACCGGTTTGGCCCGAATCCTTCAGTTTTTCCACGCCGATGGCCAGCGCGATGTCGCAGGCGCCTGAGGCAACGGCATATACCGCGCCCCTTAATGCTTCCGAACCTGTGGCACACATGTTCTCCACCCGCGTCATGGGGATATACTGCAGGCCCAAAGCCGACATGGTAAGGGCCGTTACCCCTGAAAAAACGGTTCCCAACCAGGCAGCCTGGATGTCTGACGGCTGGATACCGGCATCTTCGAAAGCTTCATAAGCAGCCTCAACGAGAAGGTCTTCAACCCCCATCTCCCAACGTTCGCCGAACCGGGTGCAGCCCATACCGATGATTGCGACTTTGTCTCTGATACTTTCCATATTGACCTCCTTAGCAACCGAAACAGGTTGGTATATTTACGAGTGCATTTTTTACTGCCATCAACCAACCAATCATTCGGCAACTGGCTTGGCTTTCCAAAAATAGTTGACAATACCTTCACCCTGAGACATTTTTCGAAAGGTCATTTCCAATGGCATGCCGATTTCAACACGGTCCAGATCATAATCGGTCAACTCGCATATCAGTCTCCCACCGCATTCAAAATCAATGACGCCATTGAGTCCTGGAGGATTTTTTGTCGGTTGAAGGTGATCCACGGCATAGGTAAACAAGGACGCCCTTTTGTCTGAGAAACAATAGGGCTCGAAATCGTCTTTGGTCTGGCAGCCGATGCATATTCTTATGTTTTTCCCGAGCGTGTGGATTTGCGGCAACCCGCAGTTTCTGCATTTAACCCCGGTAAGCGTCGAAATGACCTGACGCTCCCGCCACCGGCTGGAAAGCGACGGTTCTCCCCGGGGAGGCAGGCTCGGCGCTTCGAGTTGCATCAGGTTGCGCCAATTGAGATATCTACCGTAATCAATCGACCGGGCTGTCTGCATTTGTTTCTCCAAACCTGCCTGAAATGAAGTAACCGCTTCTGTCACCCGTAGGACAAAAGCATCTGCCCCATCGCCGTAGTTGGCCAGCAGTATCCGGTCTCCCGATTTGGCTTTGCCCACGGCCGCAATCAGCATGATCATGGGCCCTGCGGTACCGACATTTCCGATAAGGTCAAAGAAAGGATTCTGGATTTGGTCCGCTTTGAAACCGAGCTTGCCAGCTAACTGGGCATGCGCCCGAGAATCGGATGCCGGAAATACAATTTTTGAGAAATCATCCGTCTGAAGATTATTGGCCTTCAGCAACCCGTTGATGGTTTCCAACATGATGGGTTGATACCCTTGCTCCTCGACAAATCGCCCTTCTCCGGATTTGACAAAATGATCCTCTGTGGTGCGCCAGATACCGGTGAACTCACTGTTTGAACAATAACTCGATTCCACTTCGGCGATCACTCCTTCCCGGCCGATTGCCAGGCAGACCGCCGCATCACCGAGAAGCTGTTCATGCATCCCTTTGGGCGCACCCAATCGACAATCCGAAGCAGCCACCAATACAGTACCAGCAGATCCTGCCTCGACTGCGTCAAGGGCTGATCTCAGCGCGGTTGTACCCGCCCTTAGGGAATTGGTAATGTCGGCCGTGACGGTATGTCGTTTTGCTCCGATGGCACTGGCAATGATGGCCGCGCTCTGTTTTTCCAGATACGGCGCGGTTGTGGTCGCAAAGTAAAGCCTGTCCGGGTGAGATAAGTGATGCTTCAAGCATTCCTGAGATGCGGCCACGGCCATGGTGACTGCATCCTCGTCATATCCAGCCACTGCTTTCTGTCCCCCGATTGATCGCGTCCCCCACATTCTGGCGATCTCTTCACGGTGCAGCCTGTATATGGGGATGTAAGCCCCAAATGATGTTATGCCGGTCATCCCTGTCCTCCCTATAAATTATGACAAACCGTTTTCGGAATTTGTTTTGTTACAAATAGTTACATAGAAATGAAAACTTAACCGCCTGCACCTTGCCTTTTCTGTTATTCAGCGCGGCTTTACTGTTGGTGGTACATCTGGTTCGCCACCGCCGCCGCTGCAAAGGCAGCGACCCGGATTTTCTGCACGGACTTGAGCGGTAGTTTATCGGCCAGCATTTGTTTCTGCTCGATCATCACCTTCATGTTCTCGAGCATTCCTTTTTCTTCCTCGATAAAATGGGTATCAAAGTCGCCCTGTAGGAATCGCGGATTTTCCAACACCGCTTGATGAAAAAAAATATTGGTTTTAATGCCGCTGATGATATATTCGTACAATGCACGGCGCATCCGCTCCACAGCTTCATCCCGGTCTCTGCCCCAGGCGACGAGCTTTGAAATCATGGAATCGTAAAACGGTGATATGGAGAACCCCGCATAGACACCACTGTCCACGCGTATCCCGATGCCGCCCGGTGATTGGTAGTTTTTCAGCATTCCGAAGCTCGGTGTAAAATCATTAGCCGGATCTTCGGCATTGATCCGGCACTCTATGGCCCAACCGTTAATTTGGACATCCTCCTGCCCAAAGCTAAGGGGATTGCCGGATGCGATGCTGATCTGCTCCTTGACGATATCAATCCCGGTGATCATTTCCGTCACCGGATGCTCCACCTGAACCCGGGTGTTCATTTCAAGAAAGTAAAAATCTCCATTAGAATAAATGAACTCCATGGTGCCGGCCCCTTGATAGCCGATCCATTTGGCGGCTTTGACTGCCGTTTCACCCATTTTTTGGCGGATTTCCGGCGTCAACGCGGTAGACGGCGCCTCTTCAATCACCTTCTGATATCTTCGCTGAATCGAGCATTCCCGCTCATTGAGATGAACGGCGTTGCCGCGGGAATCGCCCAGTATCTGAATTTCGATATGCCGAGGATTTGAAATGTATTTCTCGATATAAACCTCGTCGGACCCAAAGGCGTTGACCGCCATCGCCCTGGAAGCTTCGATCGCCTTTAAAAGATCATCCCGGGAGTGAACGATCGACATACCGATGCCACCGCCGCCATCGGCAGGCTTAACGATCACCGGATAACCGATTTCTTCGGCGATGTTAAGGGCCTGCCCAGCGTCGCTGGTCGCCTCATCCGTACCCGGAACCACCGGTGTACCGGCCTTTCTCATCTCTTTTCTGGCCGATATCTTGTTGCCCATAATTTCAAGCACTTTTGGGGATGGTCCAATAAAGATGATGCCCTCTTCTTCGCATCGCCTGGAAAAAGTTGGATTCTCAGCCAGAAACCCATAACCGGGGTGAATCCCCTCGGCACCGGTTTCATGGGCCACTTGAATTAATTTTTCGATATCGAGATAGCTCAATTTAGGCGATGGAGGACCGATTAGAACAGCCTCATCCGCATATTTTACAAATAGAGCTTTCTCATCCGCTTCCGAATAGACGGCAACAGATTTGATCCCAAGTTCCCGGCATGCACGCATGACCCGGATGGCTATTTCACCACGATTGGCAACGAGTATTTTATTCATCTTTCTGCTCCACTACGATTAAAGGCGCTTCAGTATCGATGAAATCGCCAACCTGAACGTAGATTTCAGACACCGTCCCGTCAGTCGGCGCCAGTACCTCCCGTATCATTTTCATGGCTTCCGTTTTCACCAGTAAATCGCCTTTGGAAACGCTCTGGCCCTTTTGAACATCAACGGAGACAACCATACCTGCCATTGGTGTCAGTACAGCACCCGGAAGAATCGCTTTCGGCTTTGCCGGTCCGCTCGCAGTCCCTTCCCCATCATCGTTCAACGGTGTGATTTTCACGTTGAAAGTCTCGCCATCCACATCAATGGCAAAAGCATTCGGCATACTTGAAAAACCGCCGATGGGTACGCCGTGCTGTTTTGGCTTCTGTGTCGGCCTCATTTGCTTGGGATTCTTACCGGTACCCGGCATTGCCGTAAGACCCGGAATCAGAACCCGAAGCAAAAACTCATCATCATCATATTCATGCCCGATTTCATCCCGCAATACGGACAGGGGTTTGCCCCTTCCCTCAGGCTTCCAATTGAGTAATTTCTGGGTCTCTGGCGAACTCTTGATACGCTCCATGAGATCCTTGTCAACTGGCCCGATGATCTCGCCGTAATGCCCCATTACATATTTAACCGTTTGATCGAGTATCTTTTTATAACGCTGCCCTTGCAACACGTTCTCTACCGCCTGGCTACCCACTATTTGTGAATAGGGAGTGGCCATGATCGGATAGCCAAGATCTTTACGGACCTGGACGATTTCAGTGAGAAATTCATTAAGCCGGTCCCCCATCTTCATTTCCGCAAGCTGGCGCTTCATGTTCGACATCATGCCCCCCGGCACCTGGTGCTCGAAATGAGACAGATCGTATTCTTCAGGCACCCCGATTGGAAATCCGTTTTCTTCGGCAACCTTTGTAAAATGGGCGGTAACGGCCTCAAGCGCCTCATCATTGATGTCTGTCTCATACCCCATGTGACGCACATTCTTGAGTATATTTTGAATGGACGGCAAGGACGTCGCGTTGGCTAGAGGCGCCACGGCCGTATGTAAAACGTCAGCTCCAGCCTTCACTGCCTCCAAGTAGCACAGCGGCGCCAGCCCCGAGTTGCAATGGGAATGAAACTCAATGGGAATACCGTTACTATTCGCCTTGACTGTCGACACAAGCGCATAGGTCTGTTCCGGGGTCAATACCCCGCTGGCATCCTCAATGTAGACGGCATCGACCAGATCGCCAGCATCAAGGATCAGCTTTGTCCTCTTGGCCCAGAGTTCCGGAGTATGATAGGGGCTTTGGCAGACCATCAATGAGGGAACGCACCGGGCTCCCAGGTCTTTGACGGTTTTGGCAAAATAATAAAACCGCTCCATATCGGTCTGGTAATCGCACACCCAGAAGCTCTTCACCCCATTTTCCACTTGGCGCTTAATCCACAGGTCGATCACATCTTTGGGCGTATCCACATCAAAAGAAGCCAGGGCTGCCGTCATGAAAGAGCCTCGAATCGGTGTGTTGGGCATCAGTTTGGCAAGCGTCCGGATTCTCTCCCAAGGATTTGTGTCATAGTAACGAATTTCGACGACAAAGCCGTTACTTCCGTTTGTTGCGATCTCATGATAGCCAACTTCATCCATGACGGGGGCGATGGGGGTTATCATGTCCGTGCTCATCATAAGGCCCCAAAGGCTTTGTTGAGCATCACGTATGGTCTGGTCGACAAAATGAATTTTTCTGCTCATACCAAGCATTCCTTTATTCTGATTTAATTTTTTGGAACATGCCACTTTCGATGAAACATGTGCTAATCAAAATCCTGTTGGCATTCCGGGTATTCTGGTTGCGGCCTATAAACAGGCCAGTTGATGTTTATTTAAATAGCAGTAAACGAAATTATTTAGAATATTGATTACCTAATACTTATATTAGAAATTTTAAAATATGTGTGTTGACCATAAGTTACGTGTTGACTATAAATTACAAAAATTTTATTGTTTTAAAAAGAATGGTCGCTTTCAACAATTTGGGATCGGACAAAATTGGTCATGGAGATTAAATGGGACGTTTTCAGCTCAACCTGCATCACGTAATATCATTTTATTTCCTGGCAAAAGAACAAAGTTTCAGCAGAGCCGCTGAGCGATTGGGGATTACTCAACCGGCGGTGACCCAACATGTTCGCGGTCTCGAGACACAATTTGGCATAAAGCTGATAAATCTTAAAAAGCAGCGTGTCTGTCTTACAAAGGCCGGGGAGAGTTTGATTGCATATGCAGAAAAGCTGTTGAATCAGGCAGAGTTGACGGAAAATTTTCTTAAAAATTATAGTTCCAATAATCTCTCCATAGGCATTGCCGGCGGGTTGATTTCATCTTTTACAGGCCTAATCGACCATTTTAAAGAAATCCATCCTTCCATTAAGGTTTCACTAAGGGAAGCACCTTCTATAATTTTGATTGAAGAACTGCTCGATTACCAGCATGACATTTGCGTCGCCGGCACCATGTCGTCATATAGTGATAAGTTGAAATGCTACCGAATCAATTGTGATGAACCGATGGTTTTCGTGGCCAGCCCGGATTATCCGATAGACTGGTCAGGACCCGCGAAATGGACAGAATTGGCATCTCACCCACTTATTCTTCCTTCGGAAGGTTCTGATGGGCGAGCCATCACGCTGTATGAATTTAAAAAAAGAGGTTTGAAGCCCAATATCGGCACCGAGGTCAGCAACATCGAAATCGCCAAAGAACTTGCGAAGCTGAATAAAGGGATCGCGCTATTATTCGAGCCTAATATACGGCGACAAGTTGAAAAGGGTGAGCTGAGAATTATTCGAGTCGACGATGGCGAAATAAAAATGGGATCGTTCTATGTCATGACAAACCGTGAAGTCAAGCTTTCTCCTCCCGCGAGATTTTTCCTTTCATTGATTAGGGAGCAATTTAAAAAAACAATTCATGATCTTTTGGATGATTACAAGCCGGAAGTATGGAAGCAGTAGGCGCTTATTTCATCCACGCATGAATCTATCAAAATAAA
>NZ_BAAHYZ010000014.1:0-138852 GCF_054657295.1 Desulfocastanea catecholica | reverse complement strand
GTTTTTTTGAACTGGTGGGAATCTTTTTAGTGAGGACAGTCGGTAACTCCTGGTAAATTGCCAGGAAAACATGTCCATACCTTACACATTATCCTCTTGTTATCTTGCAACAGGCCAGGGCGTTCCATGCTCTCGTGTCAGTTCCTGATCCCGGTTTTGGGATCAATCGGCCGCCTTGTGCACCGTAAGCTGGGGAAAAGGAATTTCCCAGTCGTTTTCGGTACAGACATCGGTGCACCAGCGCTGTATTGCCCGGGATATCCTATTGTAAAGCGGAGCCATTTTACCTTCAAAATCAGCGATAACCACAAGATCCAGATAAGAGGAGCCGGCAGCGCTAAACTCCACCCTGAGGTTGAGCAGGGATTTTTCATATTCTTCTGCTGTCAGTTGTTTGCGGATATAGGCATCCAGGATTTCAAGCACCTCATTTGTGGCTACCGCCTGGAGATTGTAGGATATGCCAAAAATGATTTTCAGCCTGAAATTCACCGACAGGTTCAACGGAGACAAACCCAGAAAGTCAGCGGTCTGGTAAACCTTTTTCGCCCCACCCCGCATTACCAGCTCGACCATTTCATGGGACAGGCTGGTGACACCTCCCCTGGTGCCGTCCGACAGGATCACCCAGTCGTTTTTCCGGCAGGGAAACCAGGGTTCATGGCGCTGGAACGGCCGGGAAGTGAGGTCCATAAGGGTTTCAATGGGAACCCGCAGGGTCTGCCCCAAATCAGGATTTTCCAGCAGGCTGAACATGTTGATGCTTTTCACCAGCCAGGGCACCCCCTGGTAGACAACGCGTTCTCCTTCCCGGACCGCCCCGATATTAAGCATGAGCCGGCTCTGGTGCCAGAACCGGGGCAGGGTGTGTTTGGCAGCCCATCCCAGGCCCATGAGAAAAATGATGGCCAAAGACAGAAGGACCCAGTCTTCAAACAAATAAAAGACCAGGATAACCACAAACAACGCTGCAAAAAGTGTAATGACACGGAACAACAGATCCAAAGCCCGCAGGTGAAACGGCCGGTATTCGGACATGTATCCTGGAATATATTTGATAAGAAACAGGTAGGCAAACCTGATCAACAGAATGATACCGATGCAGGAAACAAGGGCGATGAACAAAAACAGGCCCCGGGTCTTGAAAAAGTTCTTAATGGAGGTCTGGGAGGTCTCGATAAGAGATTGTCCTTCTGATTCCAGTTCCGCCAGCTGCATCTGGGTGATTTCCAGTTTGCTTGAGATCTGTTTTTCGCCCCCCCGCCATTCAGGTACCAGTTTTTCCAGATTCTGCTTTATGGTTTTGTCCTCGGTACGGGAGGATATCAGGTCCATCAGATTTTCATTGGCCTGCCTGGCAACCGGTTCAAGCTCCTGGTAAAAAGACAGCTCATCCTTGAGGCTGGTTTTCTGGCGGGCTTTTTGGGTCAACCGCTTAAGTTCGGTTATCCCTGGCTTTACCAGGGAGACCACTTCATCTTTCCAGTCAAGCTGCTCTTCTTTTTTTTCGTCAAACAAACCAATATCCACCCCAGTGGCAATGCGCTCAAAATCCCTGTTGGCAGAGGCCAGCATCTTGTCCAGCCTGTCCAACTCAACTGCCAGATTGTTTTTTTTCGGTTTCAGACGTGATCTCTGCAATGGCCTGTTTTTTTTCAGATATACGCTGTTGCAGGTTCTGCTTGAGTTTAACAATGGATCCCAGCATATCCAGTGATCCGGATTCTGCCGGCACTGTTATATCATCCATCTCCTGGGCACCGGCTGAAAATACCGCCCCCAGCATAACTGCCAGCAAACATAATACCACAGCATTCATCCGCATTTTTAACATCGTGCCTATTCTCCCAACAGTAATTTAAGTGATTCTCTTTTGATTTCAAATGTTACCACACCTAACTTGACTCTGACCATATTTTTTCATTTGCTTGTCATACATCAATGGATTAGGTGCGTAAACTGCGAAGATAACATCATTATGCTCGACTCATCGACCAAACATATAGCCAATGGATTCTAGGTTATCCGACTGTTTAGAAATGACCATTGCCAAATGATAATCAAGATCACTGTACGCAGTAGTCTTATAGGTCATCAGCCATTGCTGCGCGTTTTCGGAAAAAGTGCGATAATAGGCAGGGCAAAGAGCGGAATGCAGGCAATCACCGTAAGAACGGGGCGGATGGCAAAGGTATCGGCGAGTTTCCCGACAACCGGCGTAATAATTCCGCCGAGGCCGTAGGCAAAACCCATCATCAGGCTGGCCACCATGGAACGGCCTTTCGGAGCCAGGGTCTGGGCCATTGTTACCCCAAGGGGAAGAGGCGCCAGGACGAAGCCGCCGGCCAGAGCCGCGCCGAAATAGACCCAACCGCCGCTCAGCTGCATGAGCAGCCAGAGGGCCGGGGCCATGAACAGAAAGGAAAAAAGGAAAACCGGTTTAAAGCCGATACGATCCGAGATGTGCCCGGCAAGCAGACCGCTGACGGTTCCGGACACCAGGAAAAGCGCATAAATCCCCCCTGCCGAGACCACGCTTAGTCCCTCCTGGACGTAAAGCACCGGCATGAAGGTAAGAAATGACTGCCCCACCACTGCCCGCAAAAACATAACCAGCCAGATCAAGGCCACAGCCTTCCAGGCGCTGCCCAGACTTTCTTTGAGTGTTCCGAAAAAACCGGCTCGCCGCAGCCCCTCGCTGAGCGGTTTTGGCACCACCGTCAACAGATACGCCAGCACCAGCAGGCCGGCTATCATCGTCACCGGCATGGCCGTCAAGCCAAAAAAGGCGACATACCAGGTAATAAACAGCGGACCAAGGCCAAACGCCATCGTGCCGCCGGTGTTGAACACGGACATGGAAAATCCGGCCTTTGTTCCGGCATACACAGGCACCATCCCGGTAACCGAGGGATGAAACATCGACGAGCCGACTGACCCGAGAGCGACACACAACAGCAGGACCCAGAAATTGGGGGCGATACCGGAGAGCGGTATAAAAACGATAGTCAGCGACAGACCGATAAAAATGAAGGCTCGCGTCTGATAACGGTCGGCCAGGTAGCCGACCGTCGGCTGGATGATGAACGCCAGTAAGCGCATGGTACCGGCAATAATGCCGACCTGCGTCAGCGATAGACCAAGTTTTTCAACAAAAACCGGAAAAAGAGGGTTGATGAAGGAGGTGTAAAAATCGCCGGTGAAATGAATAAGGGTCAGAGCGAAAAGAACTTTCAGATTGGCAGACATAGGGCCGGACCAGGGAATTCGAGCAGCGTGGATGGCAGCCTGCTGCATCTTTTATTGATGATGGCATGTGCATTGACAATGCCTTTTACCAGACCCGCAAAGTTAGTCAATAGGCAGAATTGTCACCCCTTTTTCATGATCCTGCAAGGCCATGATCCGGCGGCCGCAATCGGACTTGTAGGAATAATCCAGGCCGTTCACCGACTGCAGGTGGTCATCGGTGAGAAATTCAGCGGTTGAATAATCGCGGATGATCGTGCCCTGGTGCATGACAATGGCCCGGGTACTGAGTCTTTCGATAAAGAACAGGTCGTGGGTGATGAGGATGGTCGTCAGCCCCAGACTCTCGAGGATCTCGGTGAGCAGTTCCTCGCCATGCGGGTCGAGGCTGGCCGTCGGTTCATCGAGAATGAGCACCTCCGGATGCATGCTCAGGGCGGCGGCGATGGCCAGCCGTTTACGTTCCCCGCCGCTCATATTCAGCGGCACCTTATCCTCGAACCCCTGCAGGTGGACCCGAGCCAGGGCGTCGTTCACCCGGTCGTCCAGCTCCTCGCCTTTCACGCCCATCTGCTTTGGACCAAAGGCGACTTCTTCACGGCAGGAGGGGGTAAACAGCTGGTCGGCGGAATTCTGGAAGACCATGCCGACCCGTTGCCACAAGCCCTTACGCAGAGCATTGTTCACAGGCTTGCCATTGACGAAGAAATACCCTTCCCCACGATTGAGCCCAAGCAGACAGGCGGCCAGGGTCGATTTACCGGCACCGTTCTCTCCAACCAGGGCCAGGGTGTCACCCGGATGGATGATCAGATTGGCGTTGGAAAGTCCGAGTGTTCCATCACCATAACGAAAGGAATAATGCTGCAGCTCCATAAGCGGCGGCACCGGAAGAACAGAGGGCGCATGGATTGCGCCGATCGGATGCTCATGGGTGTGTTGGTAATGCTGGTGGACATGGACACTCTGATGATCGCCGCAGCAACTGAAACGAAAGGTAAAATCCAGTCCGTGCTCGCGCAGCGATTCCCGCTGGGAAACCAGCTGGTCAAAGGAGTAATTGTGGTGGATGGCACCGTCGCTCATCACCACCGCCCGATCACAGAGATCATAGAGAAAGAGCAGGTCGTGGTCGATAATAATCAGGGTTCCGGTATACGCCCGCAGCAGTTCCTTGAAAATTTTTTCCTGACGCGGATCAAGATTGGCGGTCGGTTCGTCGAGTATAAGCACCTCGGGGTGCATGGCCATAATGGCCGCGAAGGCCGCCCGTTTTTTCTGGCCGTAACTGAGCAGGTGGGCCGGTTTGTAGCACAATTTTTCCAGGCCAACCGCCGTCAGCTGTTCGAGAACCCTGGAGATCACCGTGTCCTCGTCAAGTCCCTGGTTCATCGGGCCAAAGGCCACATCATCAAACAGCGAATTACAGAACAGATGATCATCGGGGTCCTGGAAAAGAACGCCGGTGGCAAGGCGCAGGTCCGGCAGCATCGCCTCGGTCAGTGGCTGGCCTTTGTAGCTGATGCTCCCCTCCTGACAGGAATGCAGGCCGTTGAGGTGCTTGACCAGGGTAGTTTTGCCGGAACCGTTTCGGCCGACCAGGGCAATGCGATCACCTCGGTGGATTTTCAGCGAGATGTCCCGCAGGGCGTAGGTGCCGTCCGGGTAGCGAAAAAAGAGAGAATCGAGGTCATACAGCGGTAATTCGCCTTTCCGGGGTATGTGTTCGTCGGACATGAAATGCATGATGGATTACCCGTAGCAGAGCGGCAGAAAACCTTTTCGCCAAGGTCCCTGCTGCATCAAAGGAAAGGATTGCCGTACACTCGATCAACAAAAAGCAACAAGAGACCCATCATAATCCACAGGGCGCCTTTCGCCCAGTCTTTTTCCGTGGTGGCAAAGCGGACAAAAGAAGGGAACCGCCCGGCATAGCCCCGACTCAACATGGCGTCGTAGACCCTCTGAGTGCGGTCGAAGGAGCGGACAAAGAGCATGCCGAAAAAATTCCCCATGGCACTCATGGTGGCCATATTTGTCCCCGGGACAAAGCCCCGGACCCGCATCCCGCGATACATCCGGGTAATTTCATGGACGAAGACAAAGATATAGCGATGGGACAAGAGGACCATCTGACCGATGGAATCGGGCAAACCGAGGCGGGACAGGCTCTGCAGGGTGACCGCCAGGGGCGCGGTGCCGAGCAGCGGTTCCATCATCAGGGCGATAGCGCAGGCCTTGACGACAATGATCAGGGCGACAAAAAAGCCGGCGGTATGAAAGGGAAATCCTGGCAGGCCGGGGAAATAAATGAGGGTCTCCGAGCCCTGCAGCGGCGAGGTAAAAGGGACGATCAGCAGAAACATCGACAAAAAGCCGGCCATGGCCAGCAAGCGTTTTCCCGCCCGGGCAAAAGGGATGTTACAGGCGGCGACAGCCAGCAGCGATATGACAAAAGCGACCCCGCTCCAGCACAGCGATTGCAGCGACACGACCATGAAACAGTAGAGAAAGAGGCTGACGATCTTGATGCGCGGGTCCCATTGATGGAAAAAAGAAGACCGGTCGGCATAGGCATCGATGGTCGGCACCGACCAGTCCGGCTCGCCGGTTCGAAAAGAGTTTCGTTTTGCCCGTTTTCTGCCGGTACTCCAGTAAAACAGCACGAAGAGAACCGCAAGACCGCCGATGCCACTGGCCAGTACCGTCAGGGGGATATGGATTTCCGGATGTGCCGTCATTTGCCAAACCGCCCTGTCGTCAGGAGTTCCGGCTTTACCCTGAACAGGAAAGAAACCGTAAAGGCGGAGACGCCGGCCTCGACCAGGAAGACCGGCACATGGGCGGCCAGGGCGATTTTCGCCACCCCGACAAAATTCTCCCCGGCGGTGGCCAGCAGACCGGCCAGCACGGTTGCTGCCATTGCCGTGCCCAGACCGCCGCAGACAGCGCCGGCAATGGTATGACTCAAGACGGTTTTTCCACGGATTCCCTGAAAAAGCAGGCCGCAGAAAAGCGCCGGCAGCCCCATCATCAGCGCATTGGCGCCCAAAGCGGTGAGTCCGCCAAACTGAAAGAGAATGGACTGGAGAAAAAGCCCCAGGACGATTGACAGAAAGGCGACTGGCCCGAGCAGGGCGCCGACGATTCCCGGTAAAATCAGGTGGACACTGGTTGGACCAAATGGCAGATGAATCAGGGAGGCAACAAAAAAAGCCGAGGTCACCACGGCAATCCTCGGCAGATCCTCATTTTTCATGCGTCGCAGACTGTAGGCCGCCCCGGCAAAGGAAACAGCGTAGGAGGCTACGGTTATCGAGATGGGCAGCACTCCATCGGAAATATGCATGGCTCAGTGCTCCCCCGGGATATTTTTCTTGCGCGACATGACATAGGCAGCCACGCCGAACAATCCGAAAATATAGCCGATACCGCCGATGATCTCTGCAATCCCGGGTTTCTCCAGTTGCTGCCCGAGAACGGCAATTTCCCGCTTCAGCTGCCGAAACTCCCGACTATTTTTCTTATCCTGTTCCTGCAGAAGAGCAATAACTTTTTCATATCCTGCCACATTGTCTGTGGTTAACTGGCCCCCCACCTGCGGAGCCCCCCCCGGCTCGTCAGCCATTACCGCCGGGGTCAGAGCCAGAAGCACAACAAACAACAGTACAACAGCTAAGGGCCGGCCAGTCTTTTTATTTCTCCCGTTCACCATGCTCACGGCTCTCCTCACATCTCGGATTTTTGTAACAGATAGCTGTTCTTATGCCCCATAGACGCGTTGATGACAATGGTCAGATCTTCCTTTTTCTCGGGCAGGGGAAAACTGAAAAGGCCGTCCTGGTCGGTCTTGCCGTCAAGCAGCTTGTTACCGGAGGCGTCAAGAACCTCTATGGTGCCGTTCTCAACCATTCTGCCGTCCGGGAAGTAGCTTTCCGTATAGACGACACCGCCTTCGACGTAGGCAAAGATATTGACCTTGTGGGCCATCGCCGGTACGGCAAGGACCAGAAACATGCCCAGAACCACGGCCAGACACGGAATTTTAGCCGAATATCGATGTCGCATGCGACCGACTCCTCTGTTAATGAATATTTATTGTAAATCAGTTGTATGTACCCAATACACTGCCCCGATTTCAATATTTTTCTCGACACCGTCCTGTTTCATCGTCCAGGAGGCCTCGTTCAAGGCGGCGAATCCCCACCAACCGGCCTTCGGCATGACATAGGAAAAAACACCATTGGCATCCGCCTTGACCACCTGGGTGACAAAGGGATCGCTTGGCGCATGGAGAATTCTGGTGTTACCGGGGGATTCGTTCAGGTATTCCACCTCAACCTCGGCACCGGGCACCGGCTGCCCCTTGACGAGCACCTGGCCGGTGAAGATATTACCGGTCCACAAACCATACGGCCGCGTCATCGGGATGATTTCGGTCTCCAGACCCACAGGGGCATCCCAGCCTTCCTCCAGCCCCAGGGCATTGACGCAGACCTTGGTGTAATGAATGATGAAGACATCCTCGGCCGGCTCCCAGTACGGCGTTGGTTCGACATAAAAGGTATAATCCCCGGGGCGTTTGACCTGATACTCGGTGTTCCAGAAGGTAAATTCTTTCTCCTGGTCGCCGCTTTTCCCCTTGGCCGCCGTCAGGGTGGAAAGCAGATCGATCTTCTGCCCATCGTGCAGTACGCCGAACTGCTTCGGCTTTACCATCTCCATGTAGTGACCTTCCAGGGGATGGAGGAATTTTGTTTCCAGCCCCAGCTTTTTACTGTCTGCCTGACTGATGATGTCGTCCGACGGCACGATGGTGCCGAAATGGGCAAATCCGCTGGTTGTCATAGCCAACAACCAGGCCATGGTTGCCGTTCCGGCGATAAATTGCTGCACCTTCATAATTTTCTCCTTTTTTCTGCAATTCTTGAATGAGTTTTTTCTCTGCACATAGCCCAAACAATGTTACATTTTCTAAATTCGTCACACCAAGGGGCCGACAAAAAACGACACGACAATCTTTTGGCTGGTTGAGCCGATTGCCGAAACGCTATGATCGACTGGGCGCTGAAAACAACTATAATGTGACAAATATTTTTTTTGTAACACTAAAAAACAGCAAATATTTCAATCTGTCAACACCTTTATCTCCCTCCTCTCTTTTGAGCGCCTGTTCAAATAAAAAAAACCGGAATTGTGCAAAGGACAATCCCGGTTTCCCGTCCCTCTTTCTTTGGAGCGGAATCATATCAAAGTAATCGGAACGGCAGCTTGGTGTTGCAGATCAAATACCCTGCTTCTCTTCTTTTACCTGAACCACGAGAAAACTGTTGACCGCCTCCTGCAGAGTCGTCACCGCAAGATGCGCACAATGCTCTTCTGCTTCCGGGAAGGTGCCGATCACCTGCAGAACATCAGCTCCTTTCAGGTCGAGCACCTCCTCAAACGTTTTTCCCGTGGCCAGTTCGGCGGTAAAAGAGCCGGCGATGGAACTGGAACTGCATCCATCGGTGAAATAGCTCACCTGCTCCAGCCGGTCATCTTTTACCCGAATGTACATCTCCATGGTATCGCCGCAACTCCCTTTCAGGCGTGCATGACTATCCGCACCGTGCATCACCCCGCAATACTTCGGATGACGCCATCGCTCAAAACCCTTTTCGCCGAGGGCACTTCTCGCCTCGGTAAAAACTTCGTCCTGGATCTTGTTTATCAGTGCATCAAATTCCTGGTCATTCATTATAACGTCCTTCCACAAATCAGCCGCGGGGAAAAACCCAGGCCGGTAATGCCCATTACTTGTCTGTGACTTGCCTACCAATGCCCTTCGGTATTGGCGTTCTCACTGTACTGTACATTACCGCTGAGAAATTTTTTGACCGCCTCTTCAACGGTCCCAGTGACATCACTGACCACCTTCATCCCGGCCGCCTGAATAGTTGTAAACGCATTCGGTCCACAGTATCCGGTGAGAAGTACCTTGGCTCCCTTGTCGGCGACCATGGTCGCCGCCTGGATGCCCGCCCCTTTTAAGGCATTGACATTAGAACTGTTGTCCAGGGCCTCACATTTCATTGTCTCCGTATCAACGAGCAAGATATAGGGCGCCCTGCCGAACCGGGGATCCACCTCGTCGGACAGGTGCGTTCCTTTTGCCGTAATTGCAACTATCATGACATCTCCTTATATTTCAATAATCAGACGCGTATCACTGACCGCCACCGCCACCGCATACCTGATCGTCACCGATCATCGGCAGGATACCGGTAATCATATCTTCGACCACCGGTCGAATATCCCGGCGTTCACCATCATAATAGACATCGATACCGACCTGTTTAAAGCCCATCAACGGACGCATGCCGATACCGCCGACGACCAGCCTATGGACTTGATTTTCGGCCAGAAGCTGCACGGGAACCATACATCCGCCCTGAACATGCTCTTTATTAGCGAGGATAGTCACCTCTTTTATCTGACCGTCCTCGATATCCACCAGGGTAAAAACGTCACAATGTCCGAAATGTCCGGCGCGCAGACCGTCTAGACCACCTTGTCCCTCAGAGGGTACTGCAATACGTACGAGTGCCATTCTGTTCTCTCCTTGTTACTTTTTATTTATTGAATTATTGCTGAAAAATCTTTGATCCCCATCGCGTTCATTGACGGGAATGTTATGATCTTTTTCCACACCTCTTTGATGGACGCCGCGGCCATTGAATCCGGCGCATATTCCAACACATTTTTTCCTTCGATCATCGCTTTGGTAAATACCGGATCAAAGGGAATACGACCCAGCACGACCATGTTATGCGCCTTGCCAAAGGCTTCAACCTTCTCGGTCATGTCCATATTCAGATCGTATTTATTGACGCAGACCAGTCCCGGTACCTTAAAATGCACGGCAAGTTCAGCAACCCGCTGCATATCATGCATGCCTGATACGGTTGGTTCGACGATGATGGCCAGTGCTGTCGCGCCTCCGATAGAGGCGATCACCGGGCAGCCGATCCCCGGAGGACCATCGGTCAAGATCAGCCCATGACCTTTCTTTTCTGCCAGTTTTCTCGCTTCCTGGCGGACCAGACTGACCAGTTTACCGGAATTCTCTTCAGCTATGCCCAGGCGGGCATGGACCATCGGTCCAAAACGCGTATCGGAGATAAACCATTCGCCGCACTTCTGGACAGGAAAATTAATGGCCTGCTCCGGACACAGGTCAACACAGACACCGCATCCTTCGCAATCGATCGCATCGACCACATAGTCTGCCGAGATAGCATCAAAACGGCACAATTCGATGCACCGGCCGCACTCGACACAGTCCTCTTGTCTGATCTCCGCCAGGCAACCGCCCATGAAATCAGTTTTTTTCCGCACCGTCGGGGCCATGAGGAGATGAAGATCCGCAGCATCCACGTCCGCGTCGCACAGCACACTGTTTTGTGCCAGGGAAGCAAACGCGGCAGTAATGCTCGTTTTCCCTGTGCCACCCTTGCCGCTGACAATGACTAACTCTCTAATCATGAGGCTTTCCTTCCGTTTTCGACCAGTTTTTCAATACGCTGATACAGTGTCCTAAACTCGTTTTTCCATTCGGGCATAATCTCGACAATCGGTTTGCCGCAGGAATAGGCCTCGGCGATTTTCCGATCAAAGGGAATTTCCAGGAGAATGGGCAGCCCTTCCTCCTTGGCATAGTCAAGTACCCCATCATCCCCCATATCCGAGCGGTTAATGACCAGACCACTTTGGATACCGAGAACTCGGACCGCCTCGACCGCCAGTTTCAGATCATGCAGCCCAAAAGGTGTCGGTTCGGTAACCATTAACACGAAATCACTGCCTTTCATGGCGGCAATCACCGGACAGGAAGTCCCTGGCGGCGCATCGATGAATATCGTTTTCGCGCCGTTATGATGCGTTCGCACCTTTTTAATCAGCGGCGGCGACATCGCCTCGCCGACCCGCAGGCGGCCCTGGCTAAAGCCCAGTTCACCGCAGTGTCCTGATTCCATTACGCCCAGTTCCCGCGCGCCTTCGGTAATGGCATTTTCCGGACAGACGACAACGCAACCGCCGCAGCTATGACAGAGTTCAGGGAAAACGAGCACCTTCTTTCCCACCACGGTCAGGGCGCGAAAGCGGCAGATTTCCGCACACTTTTTGCAGGCTGTGCATAATTCGTCGTTAACGACGGGAATACTCGTGCTCACCACTTCCGTCTCGGTAATCTCCGGGTGGAGAAAGAGATGGGCATTTGGTTCTTCGACATCACAATCCAAAAGCCTGGTCCCTTTGCCCAAAGAAAGAGCAAGGTTGGTGGCCACAGTAGTTTTCCCCGTGCCGCCCTTGCCGCTGGCAATACTTATGATCATCGCTGTTCTTCTCCCACTGTCCGCTGTCACTTACCCATCAGGGCATTTATTGATTCAAGCAGCCGCACCATTTTCGCAGCCTCTTCAGTCCCCGGAGCAACCGGCAACTGCATGAAAACACCGAGTCCTTCGGTTACCTCATGAAATTCCTCCGGAGCAAGAGGACTGACCATGGCGCAATTGACAAGCGGTTGCCGTTTGGTCAGTTCACGGACAAAGGGCAACGCAGGCCCATCCGCCAGTTGTTCATCGGCGACGATGACATCGACCTTGTTGCCACTAAGGAAATCCCAAGCCTGCTGCCCGGAACCAACGCTGCTGACCTTGAGCCCTTCATCCCTGGATAATGCGTCGGCAAAGACCGCCAGCGAGGCAGGATCTTTGCCGACCAACAATATACTCACCATGCTCTTCTCCCCTTCATCCTTACCTTCTCTTGCCGATGGCTATTTTTGAGCTTCCAGTGCAGCTATTTTTCCCTCAAGCGAACTGAGTGTGTTTTGCGCTGCCTGGTACTCCTCGCGCAAATTTTTCAATTCGTCAGAAAGATTGGCGGGAGGAGTTACCGGCAGATTCATCCTATCGTCGAACCTGCGCCCCATTCTCAGACCTTGTCCCAGACCTAAACCACGGCGCATGCCCATTCCTCTTCCACCACCGAGTCCCTGTCCATAGCCACGGCCAAATGCTAAAGATTGATCGTCCGTTCTCCGGCACATCCCTTGCTGCCGTCCCGTCATCGGTCCCAGCCCTTCAGGGCCTCTCTGATTGAATCCCGGCATAATCTGCCCTCCTTCTTAGACTATTTTTACTGTCCGCCTCGGCACACCCAACCGGCGTGCTTTGCGAATGTCTGCTCAAAGTATGCTATCAATCTTTTATCTGAGTGAGTCCTCGCTCCCTTCTCCTGCCCTCTCGCGTTCGACAACATCTCCCGCGACCACAGCCAGGCATGGCAAAGTCCTGCAAATCATTACCCTGGACAAAACATTGCAATACCTTCTCCGCTTCCCCAGTGATAAATGGAATAACCTCGATATCGTGCGACTCGATGAGCCTGGCCGGCCCCTCGCAGAGCGCGCCGCAGATCAGCACCTTGACGTTCAGTTCTTCAAGCAGTCTCAGGCACCGGTTAAACATCGTCGCCTGAAACAGCTGTATTTTTCTATCGACCACCTGATCATCGCGGATCTCTACAACCAATAAGGTCTGAGCCGAGTCGAAAACTGGCGAAATTCGATTCCCCCATACAGTAATGGCGACATTCATAACCGGAGCTCCTTTTTTCAGTATCACAATGATAGAAGCAAGCAGCGGGCCAATCTTGATATAAATTATATATTTATTTAAATTCAGAATGTTACGGGAAAGACTACAGGAAGCGAAAGATAGAAAGGCACTGCAGTGTCGCGCAAATGCGACTGTGTGCGACTGAACAAAGTCGCGGATGTGCGACTCTAATGGAAATCTTTATGGCCGGAACGACCATCACTTTCCGGCAGGACTATCTGGTATTTTTTTACTTTACGGAAAAAAGTACTCTTATGCACGCCGAGCTCTTTAGCCGCCGCCAGCCGGTTGTAATTGTTTTTCTTCAAAGCCTGGACAATGATTTCTTTTTCACTCAGCCCAACACTCTCCGCAATCGACAATCGGCTGGTAGCGTGACCGCGGTCTTGCTGCAGCAGGTAGGCCGGCAGATGGGCCGCCTCTATCTCTCCATCCGGGCAGAGGACAAAGCCATGCTCGATAATATTTTCCAGCTCGCGGATATTACCGGGATAGTCATGCGCCAGCAGCAGCGACATGGTTTCCTTACTGACCGAAGATACGGATCGTCCTTTGATACGATTCAATTTTTTAATAAATCGCTCAACGAGCAGGGGAATATCCTCCATGCGCTCGCGCAGAGGCGGCAACCGGAAGCGGATGATATTGATCCGATAAAAAAGGTCGCGGCGAAAGGTCCCGTCTTCAACCATCTGGCCAAGATCCCGATTGGTCGCGGCAACGATCCTGGTGTCGGTTTTAATTTTTTCCACGCTGCCCAGCGGCTGGAACTCCTTTTCCTCAAGTACCCGAAGCAGTCTGACCTGAAAGGCCGCGCTGGTATCACCTATTTCATCGAGCAGAATCGTTCCCTTGCCGGCCGCCTGAAACAAACCGGGTTTATCCTTGTCGGCGTTGGTAAAGGCCCCGGCTTTATAGCCGAAAAGCTCTGATTCGAGCAGGGTATCGGGAAGGGCGCCGCAGTTGATAGCGACGAAGGGTTCATTTTTGCGAAGGGAGAGGTTATGCAGCGCGGAGGCCATTAATTCCTTGCCGGTGCCGGTCTCTCCTTCGATCAGCACGGTACTGTCGCTTTCGGCCACCTGCTGCAGGATAGTGAAGATCTTTTTCATACCCTTGCTGCGGCTGACCATATCCCCGACTGCAAAAGTACCGATCAGCTCGCGACGTAACTCTTCCACCAGGCTGTGATCACGAAATATTTCCACCCCCCCGAGGATCTCCCCTTTGTGGTTTTTCAGCGGCGAGGTGGACACGCCGATGGGGACACGCTGCTGGCGGTTATTGATGATGTAGGTTGAGCTGGAGACAAACGACTTGCCCTCCTTCATCGTGCGCTTCAGGGCACAATCCCCCTCGCACATGTTCGAGCGGAAGACCTCCCAGCAGTAACGGCCAATGGCTTCGTTGCGGCTGGTACCGGTGATTTCCTCGGCGGCCCGGTTAAAGCTCATGATCCGCCAGTTATGGTCAACGGTGAACACGCCATCGGAAATCGACTCGAGGATTATTTCATTGGCCGCCTTGGCTATCGTTTGCGAATCTTTCATCACTCTTCTCTTCTTTCTATCGCTTCCAGGACATACGGATAGATATTTTCCGCTATCTTTTTATGACCCTGGCTGTTGGGATGAATGCCATCACCGAGGTTCAGTTGACTCTGCATGGCCACTCCCTCTAAAAAGAACGGGAGAAAAACCACATCAAAATCCTCGGCCAGCTTAGGATAAATGCGATTGAATTCGGCAACGTAGTCCGGGCCCATGTTCCAGACCATTTTCATGCCGGCCAGGACCACCACCACCTCCTTTTCCTGCAGGATCTGCAGCATCTGCCGCAGGTTTTTTTCAGCCACCTGCGGATCAACACCACGTAATCCGTCGTTTGCCCCTGTCTCGAGGATGACGATATCCGGCTCGAGGGTCAAAATCCATTCCATGCGGGACAGCGTCCCACTGCTGGTCTCGCCGCTCACCCCTCCGTTGACCACCCGGTACCTGTAGCCGGCCGCCTGGAGTTTTTCTTCCAGTAAGGCCGGATAGCTCTCATTCTCGTCGAGGCCAAGACCGGCGGTCAGACTGTCCCCCACCGCGACAATTGTTTTCATCGGCTCCCTTGGTTCCTGGGCTGCAACCTGGGTATCCTGCTCTCGATCACAGCCGCTGACGGACATCCAAGTTATGAACATAATCACAAAAAGCATCTTTGCCATCTTTCTCTCCAACCTGTTTTTCGCAGAGCGACATTCTTGGTACCTTCCCGGCAGACAGGGGGTATTTTACAGCTGTTCGCGCAGGAAGCGTACCGGTTTCTGACGCAAAATCGACAATGAACTCAACAGCCCCAGCGAGACAACCAGGCAAACCGTCAGCCCGAGCATGAGCAGACTTGTCAGCCAGTTCGGATCGTAGGCAATATCCAGGAGGAAATGACAGAGTGCCCAACTTCCTGCCTGGGCGACTAAGAGTGCACAGCCCCCGCTGAGAAGGGCCAGCAGGAAATTCTCCAGGAAAAATACCTGCAGCACAAAACGCGAATCGGCGCCAAGAACCTTATAATACACAGCCTCCTTCATTCTGGCCATTCGGGTGGCGAAAACCGAACTGATCAGGATCAATGCCCCGGCCAGAATGGAAAAGGAGGCGAAAAAATTGATGATCGTCGACAGTTTCTGCATAATCTTGTCGAGTTCCACCGCTGTTTCACTGACATTGATGGTGCTGATATTCGGGAAACGGTTGACGATGGTATTTTCCATTTGCGAGATCTTTTCTTTTTCCACCTTCAGTGCGCCAAAAAAGGTCTGCGGGGCGGCCTGCAGATGTTTTTCCGGGAAGACAAAGTAGAAAAACGGATAGAGCAGGGATTTGTTACGGCTGCGTATGGAACTGACCTCTGCCTGCAAGGGCACGCCCTGGATATTAAAGAGCAGCAGGTCGCCGATCTTCATGTCACCCATCTCCGCCACGGAATCAAGAATGGAAACCGGCACCAGTCCTTTTTGCCGCGGCTCATTGCCGAAAAGCGAGCCGCCCTTGATAAGGAGTTCATCGTCGAGCAGTTGCTCGCGGTAGGTAAGGTTGAATTCACGGGCCAGACTGTCCCCTCGTTTTTTTGCTTCTTCCTTGCGGTTGATCATTTTGCCGTTGATCGAGGTGAGGCGGGCGCGAATAATTGGAAAGAGCTCTACATCTTCTCCCGCGAGTTCCAGAAACCCCTGCTGCTGGTCTTTTTGAATATCCAGACAGAAGAGATTGGGGGCATCATCGGGATAGGAAGCAATATAGGTGCCATGGAGATTATCCTCCACCAGATAAATCGTCATCAATACCGAGAGGGCAGAGGCCAGTGTCACGACTATGGTTCGCGTGGCATTGCCGGGTCTGAGCAGGCTTCTTGCGGCCTGGCGCAGCGGTAATGCGGCAATGACCATACGGGAGAGAAGGGCAAGCATTGCGCCGATCAGGAGGGAGATAACCGCAATCAGGGCGAGGACGCCGCCGATAAAGTACAGGCCGATACGCACATCTTCCAATTGCCGCACGACAAGGCCGGCGAGCAGGATGACGCCGCAGCCGATCAGCACATACAGCCCCCTGGCTGGCAGGCCATGGTCGCTTTCCTTGCGAAAAACCGCCGCGGGTTTGACATTTTTTATCCTGCTCAGCGGCAGAAAGGTGAAAAAACCGACCACCACTATGCCCAGCCCTATTCCTTCCAGAACATCAAAAATTGTCCCGCCGAGGACTATTTTGTCCGGCAGCAGCCCGGCAAAGAGCTTGACAAAGCTTTTTTCGAGCAGCAGGCCGGAGAAAATACCCAGGCCACAGCCGATGGCGCTGAGGATAAAGACCAGCAGCAGATAATGGCGCAATAAAAATGAGCCGGTGGCCCCCAGAGAGCGGAGAATGGCAAAGCTTTTTTCCTTTTGCCGCAACAGGGCGGCGAGGGAGCTCTGCATGCCGATCCCTGCAAGCAGCAGGGTAAAGACGGAGACAAGGGAAAGGAAGAACAGCAAGTTGTCAAAAAAACGTTTCACCCTGGAGTTGGCAGTCGTTGAGGTAGCGACGCGTTCCTGACCGAAAACCGTTTTGTCCTGCAGCGAGGCGACGATGCCGTCAATCCGGCCTGCATCAGCGACCTTTACAAGCGTCTCAAAGTGCACCCGGCTGCCTTTTTTGACCAGATCCATCTGTTCAAGATCGTCGGCGGAGACAATTATACGCGGTCCGAAATTAAAAAAATCAACAGGCCGCAGCGATTCCCGGCTGATAACATCGACGATCTCAAAGGAACTTTCCCCAAGCAGCAGCCTCTCTCCAACGGCAAGGTCAAGACGCACAAGCAGCGGTGCGGCGACAATCGCCTGCCCCGGCCGGAGCACTGCGGAAAAATCACGGCCGGAAGCTAATTCAACCACGCCATAGAGGGGATATCCCTGTTCCACCGCTTTTATATTACTAAACAGGGAATCCCGGCCATCTTCCCGTCTGGCAACCGAATAAAATTCCCAGGTTCGAACCCTTTCTATGCCTGGTCGCGCTGCCAAGGTGTCAAGCTCCTGCTGCAGTGGCTGCGAGAATTCATAATGCGAATGGACGATGATATCGCCGCCATGCAAGCCCCGCGCATCACTGACGATGGACTGCCGCACATCACGCCGGAAACTGTTGATGGCGACGATGCTGACCAGTGACAGGATGACACAGAGAACAAATACCACCGCCTGGCTTTTGCTATGCTGTATTTCCCGGAGAAGAAACCGAACGTTCATCACTGGACGGAACTCCCCGGCGCAATCCGGCCGTCATGCAGATGAATAACCCGGTCCGCGCGAGCGGCGAGAGACATGCTGTGAGTGGCCATGACCAGAGTCGTCCGCCGGTCTGCATGCAAGTCGAGGAGCAGCTTGATAATACCCTCACTGTTTTCCGAATCAAGGTTGCCCGTCGGTTCATCGGCAAAAACTATTTCCGGTTCGTTGATCAGGGCCCGGCAGATGGCAACCCGCTGCTGCTCTCCGCCGGAGAGTTGCTCGGGAAAATTCCGGCCCCGGTGGCCAAGCCCTACCCGGTCAAGAAGCACCCGCGCCTTATCATGGGCATGGACGTCTCTTTTCAGCTCGGCCGGAAACATGACATTTTCCATACCATTGAGGGAGGGAATGAGATGAAATGCCTGAAAAACAAAACCGGTCACCTGGTTGCGGATCGGCGCCAGCTGGTCCTCGGTTAAATCGGTTATATCGCTGCCGGCCATGCTGATTCTTCCGCTGCTCGGCCTGTCAAGACCGGACAACACGCTCAACAAGGTTGTTTTACCGCTGCCGCTGCTACCGGATATAACCACGAACTCGCCCTTCTCGATAGTCAGGGAGATGTCCTTGAGCACAGAGATCTTTTGCCCACCAAGAAAGTAATGTTTGGAGAGTTTTTCGGCCGTGAGAATAGTCTTTGTCATACACTTCCTGTCATCATTAGTTTTCCCATTGCTTCACCAGCTGGAACTCTGTATTCCGGCGAAGGTTCGTATTTTTTACCTTGTTAGTTTACTGAAAGGCACGCTTCCGGCTTATGATAATCACTCTCAATGAAAATTCGAGCAACTCCGCTCTCTTTTATTGGAGAGAGTTTCTTTTACACAGTACTGATAAAAAGAACAGGCAATCGCCTCCCAAAATTGTCTTTAAAACCATCAAGGTATACATCAGGACACTGGGGAGGACAAAGTGGAAGGCAAAGATACTTCTAAAAAAAATCTCAGCAGATGGGTGGTGCGGTAGTGTAGGGCTTGAAAAGAAAAGATGAGGTCTCTTCATTTTCAGGGCAACCTGCAATGAAGGGACCTCAGTTTTCTCCTTTTTTACCTTGCAGAATTACTGATCGATAAGAAAGGTATCGAGAGATTCGCCGGATTCGATACGGGCCTTAAAGACGTTAGGCATACGCCCCTGTCCGGTCCAGGTAATATGCTCTCCCGCTTCGTTCCATATCTCATATTTTGGCTGACGCATTGCTTTCCTGCCCTGTTTCTCTGAAGAGCCATCAAGTAATTCATCTGGTTCAATGCCTTCCGTCGCTAACAATTCACGTAATTTGCGAATTTTCTCATTTCTCTCGGCGTTCTCGATCTGCGCTGCCTTTTCCTCGGCAATTCGATCATCTATAATTTTTTGAAGTTTGATCTTAACTTCCTCTAACTGTTCAACACCCAATTCTTTCAGCGCACTTTTAAACCGACGGGCATGGGTGATAATTCTCAAGAAATCATTCATCTTCAGTCCTCTTTAATTATTATTAAGTGGTATTTATAAAAAGTATTTATAAATTTATTTCAATAATAATAATGTCCAATCCATTTTTCAAGGCTGAGATACAATTAATTCATTTTTTAACTTCAATTCTTAACTTCAACTAGGTTTAGCAGTTTATCTTCGCCTATCGACTAGGACGTAATGGATAGCGTAAAAAAGCACAAACCTAACATATCCATTTTGCCAACACAAAGAACGTGATAACCTTTCTGGGTTGTGCTTCAATTATCGTGCTCCTCCAATTTATACAGTAAAGCCATACCCGTCTGCAGAACTTTTATGGGTATTTGCCCCGGAGCGGAAGCCTGCAGGCCAATGGCAAAAGTAATGTCCGATCCGAACAGACCGCCGGCCAGTCGACTGATCGCGCCCTCCTCTCCCATGGACATGGTAACAATGGGCACCTGCACCCGTTCCTTTCTCGCCCTGTTGGTTGCACTGAGAAGGGTCAAGACATCGGCATAGTTTTGCGGCATTGCCGCGAGTTTGGCGATATCGGCGCCTGCTGTCTGCGCCTCGACCAGTTTCGAGTATATAAACGCTTCGCTGGGTGTTTCTTTAAAATTATGATAGGAAAGAATTACTTTGACATTATTCGCCGCAGCCCGTTCTTTTATTATTTTGACGAATTCTTCCCCATTACATAGTTCAATATCGACAATATCAATATTACCGGATGCGATTGCGGCGCAGAGCAGCTGTAAACGTTTTTCCTGGGTAATCTTTTTTAATCCGCCTTCCAGGTCTATCCGGCAGGTAAATATCAAAGGAATTTCGACAATACTTTGCCGTAATTCCTGTAAAACAGTCAAACAAGCCGCGATACTTTCCACCTTATCGTAGGCATCGATGCGCCATTCGAGCAGATCGGGGTGCAAGACAACCAACTCTTTGGCCTCATGGAGGATCTCTTCTCTGCTTTCGCCGACCAGCGGCAGGCAGATAAGCGGCTTCTGGCCGCCAATCACTGTTTTTCGCACAGTTACCTGCACTTTACTTTGTTGCCTCATGATTCTCCCTTGGCCGATTAAAATTAAAGCTTTTGTTGAGTTACTTTTTATTCATTCGATTGAGTGTAACACCACACAGGAGGGTGTAAGTGCCTTGGCGGTACATGTAAGCGTAATGTTAAAAACATATTCGCCGTTTTCTTGTTTTTATAGCAGAAATTGAGCTATAAGGCACTAATGTGTTTTACGCACCATGACAAGAATGTTGACTCTATCTGGAGACCGTCGTGGAGGATCTCGTCTTCCAGGAGCAGCCCCGTTTTCAACCGCGTATCGTGCATAGCTGACACCTTTTTGTTAGTTCATGTGCAGTAAGCTGATTATTCACCCGTTTTTCCCATGACCAACAAAGCTCAACTTGATAAAAGTTACCGGGGGAGGCACTATGTAAAGAGTAGAACACACTCTCCTCAACAGGAAGGCAGTATTGGCGACAACCGACTTCACTTGACAACAGAAGCGACCTAAATGGAAGTAATCATAACCATCATACCGATTTTCCTTATCATCATTCTGGGATGGGGTGCACGTAAAAAAGGTTTTATCACAGCCGAGTTCCTCGTGCCGGCAAACAAGCTGGTCTATTATTTATCGATTCCGGCAATGATCTTCAGCGCCATCGCCAAGTCTTCTTTCCACGAACAGTTTGTCGGCATGGTTCTCTTCCTCACCCTTCTTGCTGCCGTGGGTATTTATACGACGGCATATCTTGCCACGAGAATTTTCAAGATGAATCCAGCTCGCGCCGGTGCCTTCATCCAGAGCTCGGGACATGGTAATGTCGGCTATATAGGACTGCCCATCGCTTTCTATTATCTTGGGGAAACGGCCCTTGGCAAGGCCGGAATTATTGCCGGCTTTCTGATGATTCTGCAAAACCTGCTCTCGGTTGTCGCCCTGCAGTTGCACGATACCTCGGGCAAGCGTCTTCCCGGTATCAAACCCCTGATCATGAAACTGCTCGGCAATCCGGTGATCATCAGCGCCATGGCCGGCATTTTGGTCTCGGGCCTGGAGATTCCTCTTCCCCGGGTCATCGGCAGAAGCATTGACATTCTCGGCGGGCTCGCCCCACCGATGGCTCTTCTGCTCATCGGCGCGTCGCTATCACTGCAGCTTATGCGCGAGTATCTGCGGCCCACCCTGAGCGCGGTCATTTTCAAGCTGCTCCTGCTCCCCGCCGGCGGTTTGCTGCTGTTCAACCTGGCCGGTCTGGGCATGGAAGATTACCTGCCAGCGCTGATTCTTTTGTGCACGCCAACTGCGACGATATCCTATGTTATGGCCAAAGAGATGCACGGTGATGCCGATTTTGCTGTAGCCACCATTTCGGCAAGCACCCTTTTTTCGTCAATAACCTTTATGATCTGGCTGGCGGCTGTTTCTTATATGAACAGTTAGAAAGAATCCCGGTTTGATTCTCATCAGCATCACCGGCTCGGGGAAAACAGGCCCCCCTCAAGGACCGCCATGATGAACTGGATCAGGTTTATTTGACCGCCGCACATTGCCGCAAAGGAACAAAGGCGGTATACTTTCAGCTTTTCTTCATTTACTCTTAATTGACATTATGCCAGATAACGACAATAGCAACATCATCTTGACCGGCTTCATGGGCACAGGAAAAACAACCGTAGGCAAATTACTGGCCAAGAAGCTGAAACGCGAGTTTATCGATACGGATCGATTGATTGAACAACGTCAACGGCTGACCATTCCAGAGATATTTGCCAATCTGGGCGAGGCGGCCTTTCGCCGTATGGAAGCGGAAATTGCCGGAGAATTAGGCGAACGGCAAGGGCTGGTCATTTCAACCGGCGGCCGTCTTATGCTCGACCCCGCCAACGTCAAAGCACTGAGCAGCAAGGGGCATGTCTTTTGCCTGGTCGCTACGCCCGAGGAAATATTATCGCGAGTGGCAAGGGATGCCGACAGTCATCGGCCTCTTCTCGATGGAGCCAACCCCGGCAAAAAAATTGCCGCACTTCTGCAGGAAAGGAAAAAGGGCTACGAACGTTTTCTTACTCTGGTTACAGACAACAAACAACCATCTGATATAGTAGAAGATATACTTAAAATCCTGCCGACCCTGTAAAGCAGTATCCAGCGCAAGGGAAAGCAGCTCAACAATGGCCCAGGGGCCCGCAATTATCGTTTTTCCTCTGCCAGTATCTTCCAGACGGCAAAGGCCAGATCCCTTGAGGAAAACGGCTTCTGGATAAAATGTATACCGTTATCAAGCACTCCATGGTGGGCGATAACATTGGCGGTATAGCCAGAGGTGAACAGACACTGCACATCCGGTTTCATGCCGACGAGAATCCTCGCCAGATCCCGGCCATTCATCTCCGGCATAATCACATCGGTGATAAGCAGTCGAATCTCATCGATGTGGGCGTGGGCCAGGCGAATAGCCTCGCTTGGTGAAGCAGCTGTCAGCACGACGAAACCAAGCTGCTCGAGCATCTCCTTCCCGACGTTGAGAATCACCGCCTCATCCTCCACCAAAAGCACCAGCTCGCCGTTGCCTCTCGGCATATTCGACACCTTTTCAGTCAGGCCCTCCGCGAGCCCGCCGGAAAAACGCGGCAGGAAAATCTTGAAAGTCGTCCCCTGGCCCGGCTCACTGTAGACACTGACAAAGCCCTTGTTCTGCCTGACGATACCATAGACGCCGGCCAATCCGAGGCCGGTGCCTCTGCCCGTTTCCTTGGTAGTGAAAAATGGCTCGAAGATATGCTCCAGGATCTCCTTGTCCATCCCCGAACCATTATCACTGACGCAGAGCTGGACATATTGTCCCGGAATACAGCCGGTGTGAACGGCGCAATAGGCAGCATCAAAGGTGACATTTTCGGTTTCAATGGTAATCTTGCCCACCCCGTCGATTGCGTCCCGGGCGTTAACGCAGAGATTGGCGACAAGCTGATCAACCTGCGAGGGATCAATCCTGATCAGCCATAATTCGGCGCCCGGTTTCCAGACAAGATCAATATCCTCATTGATTAAACTCATCAGCATGGGCAGCAGGTCGGCAATATAATCGTTGAGATCGAAAACCTTCGGCTCGACCGTCTGTTTACGGGCAAAGGCCAGCAATTGGCGGACGAGATCAGCCGAGCGATAGGCCGCTTCTATGATGATCTCGAGATTCGCATGGACAGGGTCGGGCTGCTCGAAATTTTTTATCGCCATTTCCGCATGGCCGAGAATAACAGTGAGCATATTGTTGAAGTCGTGGGCCACGCCGCCGGCCAGTCGCCCTATCGACTCTATTTTCTGTGCCTGCAGCAATTGTGCATGTAGCTTTTCCCGTTCCACTTCAGCCCGCTTCCTCTCGCTGATGTCAAGGGCGGTGAAGATGATCCCGCTTACAAGATCACTCGGGTTGATCGGCGAAGAACACAGCAGTATCTCGATGATTTTGCCATCCTTTCGCTGCCAGCGTGTTTCAACGATGCCTGTCTTGTCTGCACTGATCTGGCGGTATTTTTCCGCCCCGACGTACTCATATTCCTTGTCGTCTGGATAGAGCATGCGGGCGTTCTTGCCGACTAATTCTTCCTGAGCGTAACCGGTCATCTGACACATGCGCTCGTTGACGACCAGGAAGACCCGGTTGCGTACTACACCGATGGCGGTGGGGGCTGTACGTAAAATACTGCCGAGCAGTTTTTTGTTGGTGCGCAGAGCCTGCAGCGCCTCGGTTTGTTCAGTCACATCTCTGGTGACGGAGATGATGTGGGCAACGTTGTTCAGCATGATGACCCGCGCCGACATTCGCCCAAGGCCGACACTGCCGTCCTTCCTGCGAAATCTGGCTTCAAGATCATTGCAGTAGCCGTGGGCCAGGAGTTCCTGCACCAATTTCTGCCTGTCGCTCAGATCATGCCAGATATCGATATCAGCCGATGTCCTGCCGAGTACCTCCTCGGGGCGATAGCCGGTCAACCTGGTGAACCCTTCGTTTACCTCGACAAACCTTCCGTCGTCAAGACGGTTGACGTTGATAGAATCGGGGCTGGTCTGAAAGGTCAGTCGGAAGCGCTCCTCACTCTGCCGCAAAGCCGCTTCGGCCAACCTGCGCTCGGTAATATCGGTAAAAACGGTAAAAACCCGCCAGGGCTGGTCTTCCCCGGCACGAAACTCAGGCACCGCGTCCACCAGCAGCCAGCAATGTCGGCCTTGCTCGGGATGCAAAACCCCGATCACCTTCCCCAGGACCGGCCGTCTGGTGGCCAGTGCCAGCAGAGCGGGATGTTCCGCCTCCGGCAGGTCTGCCCCCTCTTCCCCCACTGTTCTCCACTCAGGATCCATTGCCTTGCGGCCCTGCATCCGGGCTAAAGAAAGACCTAGAATACGTTCGGCCGCTGGATTGGCGGAGATGATGTGTCCGTCGGCAGAATAATACACCACGCCCTGTGTCATAGCCGCAAACAGATTTCGGTACGTTTCCGGCCCTTCATCCTTAGGCGGATCACCTCCAACACTACTCGTCTTACAAGAATTATTCATAAAATTTGCGGCGTTAAGTGATGCAGCAGTGCATTACGTCGAAGGCAAGGTCGAAACTCAATCAAACCCTGTCATGCTACTCTTTCACATGGTAATTATCAATTTTTTTTGTGCCGAAAAACCGCTTTTACCACAAAAGCCAACCGTTAAGAATACTTTCGAATACCCTGACAGCCGTAGCTGTTTCAATATGTCAGGTTAATGATGCATAGCTCACAGATTCTCTCAATCCCTGCAATTCGAACGGTTAGTGAAGAGGTTTTATTGCTCCATACATTCATTCTGGTATAATGGGGCGCATGAAGACCAACGAAAAATATAATTGTATCATTGATCTGGAATATTTTTTCCATCAGGATACCGGTACAGACCGCGGCAAACTCCAGCAGCGCGACAGAAATATCTACCTTGACGGCCAGGATCAGCTGAAAAACGAAGATGAGCCGACCAGCGGAGACATCATCCTGCTCTGGCTTACCAAGAGAAGACAACAGGAATTTCCGGGCCCCGAGCAGAAAAGTCCGGGATCCATCTTCGGCGACACCTTTCTCCTTTTTCGAAATCTCGCTACCTTCAAAGGGATGTTTGTTGGACTTATTGCCGGCTTTTCTTTTTTCACCTACACCGGCACTACTCCGGTGAACGTTTTTCATTTCCTGCTGCTGTTCATCGTCTCGCAACTTGCCTTCGTCACCTTTCTCCTTGCCGCCTGGCTGGTTCGACGGCTGCTGCCCGGCTTGAAACTTCCCTCGTTCTATAGCGCGCTCTTTCGCGGCATGCTCGGCAGGATTGTCGCCTTTCTGCACAAACAGTGGCTCAGCAAAATGGCCGGCAACCAGCGCGCCAGTGTGCTCCACGCCTTCGGCATTCTCAAGGCGCGCAGCTCGGTGTACGGGTATCTCTTTTACTGGCCGCTGTTTGTCCTGTTCCAGCTCTTTGCCATCGGCTTCAATCTCGGCCTTCTCACGGCAACACTGGTGAAAATTTCCACCAGCGACCTGGCTTTCGGCTGGCAATCGACCCTGCAGTTCAGTGTCGAGGCCATCCACCGCGCCATCATGCTGATCGCTCTGCCCTGGTCCTGGTTTGTCCCCAGCGGCGGTTATCCGACACTTGCCGAGATCGAGGGCAGCCGGATCATCCTCAAGGAGGGTATTTACCACCTGACCACAGAAAATCTCATCGCCTGGTGGCCTTTTCTCGTTTTCTGTCTGCTGTTTTACGGCCTCTTTCTCCGCCTGGCCCTCCTCATTACCGGCAAGGTGATGGAGAGAAAGTCGCTGCAGAAACTCAAGTTCGACACCCCGGCCTGCCTCGATCTGCTCAGGCGCATGCAGACCCCTCTGGTCTCGACCCAGGCCGCACCGGAAGCGCAGCAGCCAAGCCGGAAAAATCACCCCGGACCAAGGCAGCAGCCACTCCCGCCTTCAGCTCGAAGCCAAAGCGAGCAGAGCGCCCAGGCCAGCCAGACCGTCCTTATTCCCGACGATATTGCCGCCCTCTGCCCGACGGACGAGCTCGAGGCGCTGCTGCAGCAGAGGGGCCTGGCCATAGAGGCAGTACACAACTTCATGAGCAGTTACGATGCCGACCGGCAGCTGCTGCAGCGTCTGGCGGAAAAAAAGTGGCAGCCCAGCGAAGGCGTCTTTATTGTCATGGAGGGCTGGATGGTTCCCCTGGTCGATTTCCTCAGCCTGGTCAAAGAGCTGCGGGAAATTTTGCCCAAAAACGCCATCATTCACATCGGGTTGGTGGGGCGGCCGCAGGCGACCGTTTTTACCCCGGTTGCCCCGGAAGATTTTACCATCTGGCAGCAAAAGATCGAGGCCGTCGGCGACCCCTATCTGACCCTCTTTTCTCTCATCTCCTGACAGGAAGATTTCATGACACCTGAATTTGCCATACTGGGCCACCCGAACGAAGGAAAATCCTCCGTTCTCTCCACCCTTGCCGAGGATGATTCGGTACGCGTCAGTCCGACCCCCGGCGAGACCACCGAATGCCGCAGTTTTCCGGTGGTGATCGATGGCCGGGAGGTAGTGCGTTTCACCGATACCCCGGGCTTCCAAAATCCGGGCAGGGTGCTCAGTGAATTACAGAAACGGGCGGAAAATGAAGAGAATCCGCTGAAGACTTTTCGTGAATATGCGGCAACCATCCCTGAACTGCACGATGACCGGGAGCTGCTCGGCCCCGTCGAGAGGGGGGCGGGTATCATCTATGTGGTCGACGGCTCGCGGCCGGTGCGCAACGTCGACAAGGCAGAGATGGAAATCCTCCGCCTTACCGGCAAGCCGAGGATGGCCATCATCAACTGCAAGGAAGATGCAACGGAGCACCTGCCGGCCTGGAAAGCCGAGTTTCGCAAGAATTTTAATTCCAGTCGCCTGTTTAACGCCCACCGGGCCACCTATGCCGAACGAATCCTTCTGCTCGAAGCGCTGAAATCCATCGATCAGGACTGGCACCAGGTTCTCTCCGAGGTGGTCAGCGCCTTCAAAAAAGACTGGGCCGGCCGCAATACCGCCACGGCGGATATTATCACCGGCCTGCTTTCCGCCAGCCTCTCCCTGCAGCTGACCGATGACGTCAGCTCCGAAGGACAGGCAGAGCAGTGCCGGCAAAAACTCTTTGCCCGCTACAGCGAAAAAATCAGCCAGATGGAAAAGGACGCCCACCATCGCATTCGCAACCTGTTCAAGCACAATATCTTTCGTTATGACCTGCCGCCCCATTCGATTCTCAACAGGGATCTCTTTGATGAACAGACCTGGCAGCTCCTTGGGCTGACTCGGCAACAGGTTGTCATTGCCGGCGGACTCGGCGGGGCAGCCATCGGCGCCGGGCTGGAGATGGCCACTTTCGGCCATGGCCTCGGCGTGTTCACCGCCGTGGGCACCATTGCCGGGGCACTGAGCGCGTTTTTCGGCGGAGAGAATATCTCCGACAAGGCCAAATTCCTCGGTCTGCCCCTCGGCGGCAAACGGGTCCAGGTCGGCCCGGCCAAATCCATTGATCTGCTCTTTATCCTGCTCAACCGCTCCCTGCTCTACTACCAGCACACCATCAACTGGGCCCATGGCCGAAGAGACTACGAAAAAGCGTCGCAAGTCCTTCTGCAAACCGACTCGCCGCAGGGATTTACCAAGAACTGGTCGACCGGAAACATAAAAATCTGCCATGACTTCTTCAAAGTCATCCGCGATGAAAAAGGCGACAACGGCAGGAAAGCCACGGAAAAATTTAAGCAGCTGCTGCTGACGACGATGCAGGAGATATCAGAAAGCGAATAATAAGGGATCGGCTGCCACTGGCCAGGCTTCGCTTCCTGCATTAGAATAAGTGCCTGATCAGTTGAACAGCACACGGCAAAAGAGACAGGCAATCAGTGTACGGCGATAAGGAGGAGCGAATGGCTCAGGTTATTAAAGGTGTTTTCCCTGAAAGCAGCAAAAGCGAAACGAAAAAAGACGACAAGCAGGTACCAAGCTATATCCTGCATATTTCCATAGCCTTTTCCGACCCACTCATCTGGCGACGCATCCAGGTGCCGGGAACTTTCACCCTGGCGCAACTGCACGAGGTCATCCAGCTGAGCATGGGCTGGAGTGACTCCCATGTCCATCAGTTCCACGTTGGCAAGATCAGCTACGAACCGACCATAAAAACCAACGCTCCCCGGGAATCGAAGCGTTTCGACGAGCATAAATACCAACTGCACACCCTCGAAGAAGGCATGCGCTTCATGTTTACCTACCTCTATGACGCCGGCGAGGGCTGGGAACATGAGATCCATCTGGAGGAGGTCATTCCACCGACCAGACAGCTCAAACATCCGATCCTTCTGTCGGGAGAAATGGCCTGTCCTCCGGAGACGGTAGGAGATATCCATCACTATCTGCAGCTGGTATCCGCCCTTGAATCCCCCGGCAGCAAGCATCACAACAGCCTTTTTGAACTCAGCGGCCGCGCCGATTTTGATCCAGGCTATTTTGACCTTGAGGCGGCCAAAAAAAGGGTGAACATGGGCCGATAAACGTTACATCTGCAGCAGCACTGCCGGAATGGCGTCTTTCTTGGTGTCGATAGCGGTATCGCAGATCAGTAATCGATTGTGGGCGATATCGTATTTCTCTTTGAGCAGATTCTGTATCGCCTCAGCCCGCTGTTGACCGAGATGCAGTAAGTCGTTCTTTTTTTCCTCATCGACGGCGACTACCTCGCCCTTCACGGCGGTCTTTTTCTTCTCGGTCAAAAACTCCCAGGAGGCAACCCGGGGACAAATCTGCATATCGGTATCGGGACGATCCTGTAAAATTTTGCCGATCCTCTCCAGATATTTGATATGTTCGTCAGTCAAAGTCGTTTCCTGCTGCGCAAACACCACCGGCGGCAGCTTGACCTGCAGCATATTCTCGCCAACCTTCATGCCGACATAGGCCAGTGCCCCATAAGGCCCCAGGGCGTACATGAGATAGCCCGAGGCGGCGGGCACAATTGCCTTACTGAGCGCGGTGATCAGGACATCGGAGATGCCGACATTCAGTTCGCTCACCGGCCCGCTCAAGGGGACATCAAGGGTAATGTTCCGTTTGTTGTCCCTGAGTAATGACAGCGCCGCGTCAAGCGGAATGGGCAACTGATTGTTCAGCTCCGCCGCGAGCTCCGGGGCGATGGTCTTGGTTTCCAGTTTTTTCAACAAAATGTTATTTTTCATCTTCAGTTTGTCGTCGGCGAGGGCAATCGACGATTTTACCTGCAGCTGTCCGCTGGCCAGCGCCGTGCCAACGGACTGGACGGTGTAGGCCGACAGACTGGAAAGCGGATAGTTTTTCAGATCCAGCTTCATATCCACGGCCGGCTTGGCTTTGAACGGGAAAATATGCCCAGTCACTTCCAGAGGCGCGCGTTTTTCCAGCTCCCCCTGAAAGACGATTTCGGTTTTCTCATCGGGCCGACTCGAATCAACACCGGTTACCTCCAGCCGGGTAATATTCAGGTCGGTTTTATAGGGGACCGCCAGGGTATAATCTTCAAAAAGGACCGAACTGTTGCCGGCGACAATAATTTTCTTCAGGGCAAAGGGCGCACTCGGCGATTCTTTGCCGGCAGCTGCGGGTGCCGCCGGCTTGGTTACCGGTGCACCTGACTGAGCCCCCGGTTGCTGCATCTCGACCATTTGCTGACTGATATTGATATTCCCCTGCTTATCCCGCACGACTATTGCCACCAGGTCGTCAAAGTGCAGGGTATCGCCCTGAAATCCTGCATCGCCGCTCCAGCTGACTACATTCAGAGTGGCGTCACGAAAGGACACCGCCGTCTTTTGGGCCGCATCATCTTTGGCAGCGAGAAAGGCAAAGTTCTCCAGCTGCACTTTTTCGGCCTCGAGTCTGGCTGTAGCGTCTATCGCCAGAGTACTAACCGTCAGGTCATCCAAACGGACAAGCTCGGTATCATTATGCACCGCGGTTATAAGAGGATTCTTCACCTGCAGCTCGCTGAGTTTATATGCCGCCAGGTCCTCGGTGAAAAAATCCGCCAGCCTGACCTCGGGGACAGCAATATGCAAGGGGAAATTGCCGGCCACCGCCGCCTGCACCCCGGTAGCAACAAGCTCCTGCCAGGCAATCGTGTTCCCTCCCCGCCCTTCCAGCTCCACCAGGCTCAGCTCATCAAAAGAAAGGCTCGGCTCGCCATTTTTACCTTCGAAAAGGGCAAACTTGGTCAGCCCAAGCGAACTCAGCCCTTGGATATCGAGGGGTTCCCCCAGGGTGATTGCGGTTTTGGATTTCAGTTCCACCTTCTCCTGCGCAAGACGAAGAGCAGGTTCCGGTAGGGTCTGCTGCAAGCCGCCGCCGAGAAGCGTGCCATCGAAGGCCAGGACGGACTTTTTGCCGGAGTCCCGCTGACTGAAATCAACCGCCCCCTGCCAGGAGAGAGACTTGCCTTGCGCGGCAAAAGGAGTCGACGGTTCGCCGCCGTCAACTTGAAACGCAGCGAGGTCAAGTGCACCATCGGCGTGAACCAGCAGCCCCTCCTGCTTATGATTGGAATCGTATTGCACGATGCCCTTATAGGAAAGGCTCTCTTCCACAATGCCATAGGGCGGCGCCTGCAGATCGACATTGTTCAGCAGCAGCCGACCATCATGTTCAAGGAGAATATTTTCCGCAAGGGTCAGGGTGGTCTTGCCACTCACCTCAATGGTTGTTTTTTCGACGACCAGGCCTGACGCCGGATTGCGCAGATTCAGGGCACGGGCCGCGAGCAGACCATCGGTGGTAATTTCCTGCGGGCTCTTTGCCGCTGCGGCATAGTGTATCTTGCCCTTCCAGGTGAAATTCTCCGCCGTGGCAGTGAAGTCACTGTTGCCGAGATCCGGTGCTGTCAGACCGAACGTACCGTCATAGTTGGTCTCAATCCCCGTTTCCGCTCCCTGACTGAAAAGAAGCTTGCCATCGAGGGCCACCTCGCCGGCCAGGGTCGGCAGAACATCACCCAGCAGCTTGGCAATTTCTTTTAATTGAAAGCCGGCAACCGAGATATTGCCGCCAATGCGCAGCTGAGGCACCAGCTGCACCGTATCCAGCTGCAGGGCAATCGGGCCGTCATTGAGTTGCCCCTTAAAGGTAAAACTCCCGGCGGGATGGTCCTGACGAGTGGACAGGCGAGCCAATTCGGCCTCATCGATGACCAGTGTCAGATCGAGTTCAGGGGTTTTCAGGTGGACACGGCTCTCCGATAAAATGACATGGTCGGCGAGAAAGTGCCAGGTGGATGCCATTTCCTTGCCGAGCTCCTCTGCATTCTCCGGCTCCTGCCCTTTCATGGTAAACGAACCAAAACGCCAGCTGCCGTCTTCATACTGTTCAAGATCAATGAATACGTTGTGATATTCCGCTCTTTTCACCTGGACATTGCGCTTAAGGAGCGCGATGAGCCGCATGTCCAGGACCATGCTGGCGTTGTGCATTATTGACTGCCCCCCGCGCTGTACATCCAACCCGCCAAGATATATTTTCCCGGCAAAAGGATTGTATCTGAGCTTTTCGATAGTCACGGCATCGGCACCACTTTTTATGAGAAGGTCGGCAAGATAATACTTGACGCCAAACGGCAGCAGCACCAGGAGCAGAGCCAGGGCGACGACCACCCCGCCCGATATTTTCATCCAGCGTCTGACCCGGAATGGCTTTTTGTTCGTCTCAGTCATTGTTTTCTCGTTCCTCTTTGTTCATCGGCTAATTGATATATCCGCAGGTGCAAAGCTGTCAGGCATCCGGCGGTAAGTATGTGCTACAACAATTGCCCTTCATAGATAACGCATATCTGATGGTACGCCAATTGAAAATTGCCAAATTCATACATATTGACGCAGGGTTGCTGCATGAGTGGCCTTGCATTTTTATTTGGATTGCCAACCTCTTTCTGGCATAGGCAAGGTTAGAAGAGATATTGCTGTGGGGTTCATGGATCGTTTCATCTTGATACCTGACAATGGTCGGTAGATGATGATAAAGAGATGGACAGATGCGCTTCAGCTGTTTCCGGGAATTTTTCCACCGGGGTTAATTATGGTTATAATATAAAATTAACTCATTAGTTCTTCAGTGTTTTTATCCTTGTCGTCCTGTTCAGCAATAGCTATATTCCATACCAATAATATGAACGTTGATACGCGAACGGAGATGGGCATGGAAAGGCTGCAGATGAGCAGGGTATTCACGCTAATAGAACCGGGGCCGGTTGTCTTGGTTACTACGAATGACGGCCAGAAGGACAACGTGATGACTATCTCTTGGACCATGGTATTGGACTTTGCAGCACAGTTTGCCATTACCACCGGACCATGGAATCATTCATACATCGCCCTTCAAGAATCGAGGGAGTGTGTAATTTCCATCCCAACGGTGGACCTCATTGATACCGTTGTTGGAGTGGGAACATGCTCTGGAGCTGATACGGATAAGTTTACAAAATTTAACCTCACTCGTTTGAATGCGAAATACGTTCGGCCACCAATCATCAAGGAGTGCCTGGCAAACATCGAATGCAGGGTCGTCGATATCGTGACCCAATACAACATCGTTGTGCTTGAAGGTGTTGCGGCATACTTTGACAGTACTCGAGAGGAGAAAAAAACTCTCCATGCTGTTGGTGACGGCACATTTATAGTAGATGGACGCAAAATCGACAGAAAGAAGATGATGCAGGCCAAACTGCCAAGCGGAATCTAGCTGTTTGTTAGCTGAAAAATTGGTAGGTAGTGATTGAAAATATGTTCATTTTGGAATCAAAATAAACCTAAAAAAGGAGGATGACAATGGGCATTCTATCTTGGATCGTAATGGGGCTAATCGTAGGTGTGCTCGCAAAATTTATCATGCCGGGCAAAGACCCTGGAGGATTTATCGTTACCATCTTGATAGGAATAGCGGGTGCTTTTGTGGGTGGGTATATTGGATCCTTTTTAGGACTAGGGGCATTTACAGGATTTAATTTTGGGAGTCTCTTGCTAGCTATCGGTGGCGCTATCATCCTTTTGATTCTATATCGTGTGGTAAAAAGATAGCCTCCTTTTTTACCCAGCGAACACAATACCCGAATACCAGCAAGAAAATGCCCTTGGTACATTATGATTCTTCCGGTGTAAAGATACTATTTATTCAATCCAGCTCAAGTCTTGATTGCTTCATTCCGCGCCGGGTATGTCATTCCGGGCTTACCCCTAAATATGCAAGTTATCGGACACATTTGGATTCCGGGTCAAGCACGCAATGACGACATCAAAGTACGCTTTAGCTGGATAAACCGTTTTCTTCTCCTTCTTTTTCACTGCACGTACGCATAAGCCGTTGTCAAAAAATAACATGGCCAAGGGGAATGCTCGGAACGGTCTAAGGTGCCGTAACGAAATGGATATAAATGGCCGGGTTATTTCGCAACGGCTCCTTCATTCGGAAGAATCAATATTTCCGCCTATATCCTGTTCATTTCGTCGAGTTGTTTATCCATAGCCTCTACTTCTTCGTCTCGACCTTTTTCACGAAGCTGCTCGCGGAGTTGGTCGATTTGCCTGCTTAGTTCCGGCAGCACTTCATCTCGAAGGTGATCTCGCACATTCTTTTGCGTCTTGTGAAATTCATCGGCAAATTGTTTGATGGACTCTTCGAGTTGTTTTACTTCCTGGCTATCCGGCACCTGACTCATTTCATTGCTGAAGGTTTGAAATTGCCGGGAAAGATTATCGAGTGCGTCAACCATCTCTTTGTCTAGTTTCAGGGAAGTCGATTTCAGTGATTTTTCCAGCTGTATCATCGCCTGCCGCATTTCAGATTCAATAACAGTGGCATTACGTTTGATACCATTCATCATCTCATCCAGAAATCCGGTTTTAACAGAACCTTGAACCAGTGCCCCTTTTTCCAAAACTTCTCCGCCGGGCTTTTCCTGCAAAATGGTCACAGCTTTGCCTTGCTGCTCGTTTGGATCTAAATCAATGAAAAACTTCGAATCCACCGTAACCGCGTTTTTAAATTCCGAAGAAATTGTAATTTCAACCAGATAATCACCTTGTTGGGTATAAGTGACTTTTTGCACTTTTCCGATATTGTTTTTTTCAAAATATACGGGATCGTCTGGTATTAATCCTAAAACATCGTCATAACGCACCTGAATGTTGAAAGAACTCTCCCCACACCCCCATAACAGCAGGAGTAGTGGAAAAATGATTATACGTGCAATGTGTTCTTGATTCATACATTATTTCCCTGGACAATTGCCTGGTACCTCAAATCCATCTCTCTTACACCTTCCAATGTACACTGACCTTCCTCACTTCCATCATTTTTCCGGCATTTCTCGGGGGATTTTCATCTTGAATACTGCCCCGCCTTTTTCATTTGGTTCGTATAAAAGATCGCCTCCGATGTCGACAAGGGCTTTTTTCCCAGAAGAAAGAGAGAGTCCATAACCGTCGGTTTTCGTGGTAAAAAATACGCTAAACAGCTTTGCTTCATTCTCTTTTGAGACCCCTGGACCGGAATCGGACACTTCAAATAGACAAAAGTCTGCTCTCCGTCTTGATCGCAATAGTATGGATTGGCCTTTCTCTGAAAAATCGATAGCATTGTCAACCAAAGAGTCGATGACCCTGGGGATAGGCTCAGCTATGACCATGGAAGAGCACCCCCCTTCCTGCAAATCGACGACGACGTTTATTCCTTTTGCTGCGGCTTTTTTATTATATTCCGGAAGCCTCTGTTCAAGCAGCTCGTTGAGGTCAGGAGGCAAAGGAAAGTCACCCAGGGTACCCACCGGTGTACTAAATTTAGCCAGGGCCTCAAGAAGTCTTTTCAGACGATCTATTTCAGATATCATATCGTCCTTTGTCGATCCACTTTCACTGACACTTGCCTGCTGTTGTATCTCCTCGATGTGCCTGACGATGTTTTGCACTTCTAGACTGACTGCAGTGGCAGCTTTCCCAAGAGCGGCGGCCCTCTCATTTTTAAACAACATAATCTGATGTTTCCGTTCTCTGTCGGATAACCAGCCGATGAGTAGAGCCACTAAAAAATACAGGCCGCTTTGGGTTAAAATAATCAAATGGCCACTGGCTTCATGGTCGCGAAACACCATGGGAAGCCCATACAGAAGACTTATAACAGTTGCCAGAAGCAATCCTGGTCGCAAACCGAACCAAAAACTGGTGAGAATAAGTGGTATGAAGAACAACTGCTGATGCAGTATATGAAATCCCGGATCGGAACCATGATATAAAACATGTACTGCCGAAATGGATCCAATTAGTAAGGCGATCGTTACTGCTTTTAAAATCATGCGCCCCCTCCTTCTCTTGAAATTGACTGTCATCTTTGCAGATGAAATAAAACCTCAAGCGAATAATTGTGCAATATGCCTTTAATATATTGATTACCTTAAGCGTTACTCCAAAAACTTTGCTTATTCTTCTTCCGGCTCGGGCCATCAATTCAAGCATCAACCGGTTTCTGTTATGCAGTGTCCTGAAGATGCCTCATCAATGGTATCTTTATCAAACTGACCATTGGGAACTACAGATCTTTTCAGTTTGCCAACGAGATACAAACCGCAGTGAAAATACCCCTCTATTTTGACTCGTCGGCGATGCGGGTTTGGTACTTAGCGACTTCAACCAAGGTTTCCAGGCGGACCACTCTTTTATCAACATCAATGACATGAGACTGCAAACGATCAATGTCCGAGTTTAACCGTTTTGTTTCGTCGGTGAGCTTTAAAACATCTATGAGTAATTCTTTCCAACCGGCCATCAATTACCCCTCGCGGCTAATATTTCCAGGGTCGTTTTCAAGCGACTACGTGTTTTCTGGGTATCTGCGATAGCCTCTTTCACTCTTGCTGCAACAAGGTCTAAAAGTTCGGATTCTTTGATGTCCATGGCAGCATCAGGGTTAAAAGCGTCGATAGCGGTTCTCACCATTTCGGCGGCGGATGTATTGTGTTTTTTTGCGAGAAGTTCGATTTTCTTAACCTGTGAGGGGGAAATCAAATATTGTTTTCTCACTAAATTTTCAGCAGCTTGCATATGTATCCCCTTTTGCGCATGGGTTAATCGGTACTAATTCACCTACAAAATATACACATACACAACGCCATACACAAGTTTTTTTCCTTCTTTGCCAGACGGATTATTTTCAGAAGTCAACCTTGCCCCTCTATACCAGGATAGGGTCGGAGGTGGGCTGGTTGTACTTCCCCTTCCCACCCCCCTTCTGCTGGTCGAGAAAACTTTCTAACACATTCTCAGGATACTACGCTCTGATCAGTCTTCTATAGCCAGCAGTACATTCAATTCGTGAATTGCCCAGTAAACTGCTTTTTGTTCGTTGCAGGTACGCAGCCAGTCATTCCTATCGACGCTTCCCGCGTTGATACAGCCATCTACTTTGTCCACGAGACTATCAAGCTGCATCGCAACCGGACGCTCGTGCCCTTTTTCCAGTTGACGCTGCATCAGCGACATCCGTTGCAGCAAAATCGGTCTGGCCGAATCGTTTTTAAATACAGAACTGTCCATGTCACGCAGAATATCCTGCAATGCATTCATCTTTGACAGGATGGTGTCGGTGGGATCAATGGCGCCGTACAAGAGGATTTTTTCTTCATCCACATAATTCCAGCCGGCCTCGAGGATATCGACATCGGTGGTGCCGGCGGGCAATGGTTCGACCTTGATCATCGTGGCCGATCGTGTTGCGTAGCCAGCGTTATGATCGGCATCGTTGTCGAATGGCCAAAGGACATCTTGAGCTTCGGAGGTTGAACTCTGATCTGGAGGACCTGGCACCTTTTGTGGAGGCACCACTCGAAAAGGACCTTCACCATCGAGTTTATTGGATTGTGTAAGCTCGCCCGGTTCAAGATAAAAACCGTCCCGTGCAAAAGCCAGAAGCATCTGCAAACCACCCTGCACTTCAATAGTATCACCATGAGACAGCCCGTCGACGAAGGGTGACGAGTAATTGCACCAGCCGTCTACGTTCAGACTATCATCAGCAGACTCGTCGTAATAAAACGTTGCTTGCGGATAAGAGCCATAGACATGATACAACAGTGGATCGCCAGCCGGATCCAGCGGATGATATTGCGCCCAGCCATCCGGCGCATATACGGTTATCCCGGTCGCCGATAGCAGCATTCCACTGTCGTTGAGCAGATCCGCCATTGGAATGCCTGAGTACTCTGCATAAAAATCACCTGATTTGTGCGTATTCATAAGCATCAACTGGGTGTGCAGCGGCATGGTTTCGAGCTCTTTCAGGCTAACCACCCGATAGGGAGCAACTACCTTGGTTGGATCATCGTTCGCATCGCCAGGATAGCGCAGCGCCGCAAATTCATCGCCGTTGACAAACCCATCACCGTCTGAATCTTCGCCGACAATGGTTGCCAAGGCCGCCGACGTACGACCATTCATTCTATATGACCTGCCGTAATCATTGAGTGTATCGTCGATATCCCCAGTTTCGTCGTAACCATAAGAATAATGACACCACTGACAGCTGCCCAGTTCAACCCACACCCCCTTTTTCTCGTATTGCCCACCGGAATGACACAAGGCACAGCTGTCAAGCTTGGTTCCTTCGATTGCCGGATATACCTGCAAGACAATAACTGAATCTGTATCCGCGCCATGATGATAGGCTGCAAATGCTGCAAAAGGCATCATCAAATAAACTACAAAAAGCAACACTGTTCGTCTCATAATTCCCTCCCCATTGATTAGTAACACAGAACGCCCACCACAGATCTGTACCGAGCAGCACTGACAATTGCCTGTCTGACACTGCATGAGGCAGGTACTAGTAAACCGGTTTTAAATTGTCAATATTGGGTGGAAAAATGAGAAAACTATAACGACGGCAGACAAGTAGTAACCTCATTACCCGAAAGACACCTTTTTCAAATGACTTGAGAAAAAAATTTGCAGAATAGAGAAAATTTTATTTATTTGATGATTAAGGTCTGTCACTACAGCGTATTTGCAAGGCGACAGTAATAAAAGCTATCACAAACTACGGAATTCGCAATGGATCAACCAGCGGAACAAAGAAAGCCCCTCAGGGTTGCTCCCGACCAGAGCAGGACCAGCAAAGCCAACAAAACCTTACTGGTCGGGCTTACAGCAGGAATCATGCTGGTTGCCGCTCTCCTAACTCTTTTCCAGCACCAGGACGCTCAGCTGACAGCTCCCCGGACGGTGAAGGCCGCTGCGGTCGAGAAAATACCCGATCAGACGGTCACTCCATCTGCTCAGCCCCCTGCACCTATTTCTCCATCTTCGGTGAGATCCCCGGCTGAAACATCGGGGGAAGAGTTGTACCAAAAAGGCATGTTCGCCCTCATCGACAGACAATACCAGGAAGCGGTCAACTCCTTTGCCAAACTGCAGACCAGCAATCCGGAGATGCGCGATAAAATCGACTTGCCCTATGCCGAAGCCTTGCTGGGGCTCGGTGACAACCTGCGTAAAAGCGACCCACAACAGTCTATTCGACTTTTAAAAAAGGCTACCCAGCTCGATCCGCACAGTTTCCGAGCTCATTTCCAGCTGGCCATTGCCCTCACCGGGCAAAAAGATTATGCTGCTGCAATAGTAAGTTACCAAAGAGCCATTGAAATAAATCCACAGTCTCCGGACACTTTTTTTAACCTCGGCTTTGTTTATGCCGCATCAAAAAATTATGCTGGAGCGGTAGAAATGTATACACGAACCATAGCGCTCGCCCCGGTTTATGTCGATGAAGCACTTTTCAATCTTGCTCTGGCCCAAAGCAAACAGGGTGAAAAAGAACAAAGCATTGCCAACCTGAAGAAGGCCTTGTCAGTAAATCCGGACAACCAGGCGGCCCAAAAATATCTTCAACAAATACAAGGTAGCTCGGAACAATGAGGGCAGCACAGCGTATACATCTTGTCTATTTTCTCAGCCTGATCACCGCTCTGGTCTGCGCCGGCTGTGTGCCTCAACCCAAGACTGTTACCGATGTGGCGCCGGCACCGACTACGGAACACCCGGTAGAGGAATATTCCGATAGCGCCTATGCAGCAGGCGATGAGGTCTATCCGGCCGGTTATTATATCCATACGGTGAGCGTGCCCAACGAAAATATCTCCATCATCGCCAAATGGTATACTGGGAGTCAGAAAAACTGGGTGGTTCTGGCGGAATGTAATCCGACCATTAAGCCGAACCGCATATTTTTAGGCGATAAGATCAAAATCCCACGCAGTTTAATGACCAGACAAACCGAACTCCCGGCAAAATTTGTCCATCAAACATATTCCCGGGTAAAAAAGAAGAAAACTGCAAAGGCCCCGGTTCGCCAGGTTCAGACTAAAACCCAGGCGGCACCACCGGCGGCGGAAGAACAACCGACCAAACCGGCGAAAGAAGAACCCCTGTTTTTTGGTCCGAAAGGATACTGATGATCAAAATTGCCAAAGCGTTCCCGTAGCAGCCGGGTTTGCACCATACTGATGACTCCTTGATACATTTTCTATTGAAGCCTGCCGATACTATATTTGACAGTACTCCCGCAGACAACAGTTGTATTCGCTTGCGGAGCTTGCTGTGTCAAGACCTGGTCACCTTCTGTACGCACTCCAATCTGAGGAACCAACCCTGCTCTTTGTATCATCGACCGAGCCACATTTTCCGTTTTACCATAAACATCCGGCACTCTACATGTAGCTTGCATGTGCAGCGTTGGAGGCCTGATAACCGGTGGCACGGGTAGCGGCACCGGTACTACGGCAACCGGCTTTTGGGAAATGTCCAGATGGACATTGGTTCCCTGGCGAACAAGCGTGCCCGCATTTGGCGACTGCGAAATAACCGTATCCGCCGCCATATCTGCTCTTGGATGTCTCGTTGGATTGCCGGTGCTTAACCCCGCACCCCGTAAGATTTCCATGGCTTTTCGATAGGGCATCCCTGTAAGATATGGCACCTGTACCCCAGCCTCGGCAATGGTCAGGGAAACCGGGCTAAATTTTCGCACCCGTTCCCCGGGTGGCGGATTTTGACCGACGACGGTTCCGGCTGCTCTATTGGGGACAAGTTGTCGTTGCTGGGAACCGACTTGAAGCCCTGCCCGGCCAAGCAGCTCATGTGCCCGGTCTACCTGAGAGTTCCGCAGGTCAGGCACCACCACCGATTCAGCCTCAACGACAATATCGACCACACTTTCCACCGCCAATAAAATGCAGGCAATTATATGTTTGCTCCGTCAGTTTGTCAAACAGCTGTCCCAGCGTGACATTGCCTTTCAAGTAGCGGACATGCACCTGTTTTAGTACATCCTGCAAGGCTGTATCGAGATGGGCTATTTCTGTTGCCGAATCAAGTTCAGGATAGGGCGATACGCTGTTGGGGATCACCACCAGCATACGCAGGGGTAAGGGTACGGAGAGTTCCGCAATCGGGCCGGCGATTTCCAGATAGCGCACCAGGGGACTGTTTATCGAACTGCCCATGAAACATCTTTTTGCCGGAAAATACATGGCTTCCCAGGGCAGCGCGGCAATTTCCGGCGGCCGGATTTTCAACCGTATGCGCAGCCCGGTATCTTTGCTTGCCAGGGCATGGCCGAAGCTTCGCTGAAAGATGGTGTCGATTTCGCCGGTAAACAGGTAGTGATACAGTTCGGTGCCGAAAGGGACCAGGGTTGCCATGTCCGTCTGACATTCTTCCAGGCGGTGCAACGCTTCGAGAAGAGCAGGATGATCCGGGTCAAGCAGAAGTGTCACCCGGGCTTCACCGAAATATTCCGATTCAGCCCGCACCGGGTAACCGCCGATGCCGCGTTCGTCGATGGCAATATCGAAATTATGATAGAGCATGCAAGAGCCCTACTTTTGTTTTCGCTTTAAAACGAACTAGAATCCAGTCTCAACTCTACATAATTATCAGGTTAGGCAAAGTTTTGCAAATTTTTTTGTCTTGCCTGTTCTGCTCACTGTCTTTTCACCCGGGTCTTTTTTAGACGTTTATCGAGATCGGTGATCAGCACATGCAGGGCCTTCTGGTCGGTCAACCACTCGAACCGGTCAACGCCGAACTGGCGGTGGCACCGGCTATTCAGCTTTTCCATGGCATAACCAAGCTCATTCCACATTGCCAGCACCTTGCGTTGCTGGGCCGCCGTCGGTCCCGGTTTGATAGTGATATACGTCTTTTTGGGCCGTGGTATGTGTTCCGAGGCGGACTTTGGGGCCTGCGGCCGCCAGCCCTTGGCACGAAAGATTTCGAGCAGTTGTGCTGCCTGCCGATTTGTCAGGTCTTTTGCTGATTCTACCTTAAAGTTCACCGCGAGGATGTCTCGATAGATTTCGTCTGTCAGCTGCAGCTCTTTTTTTGCGATATGGATTTTTGCCAGTTGAGCCCTGGTTGGTTTCATAGCAATCTCCTCAGTGGCGATCAACATGAGGCAAGCTAATGCATACCTTGCGCATATCCTGCGCATAAGGCGCATCGCCGCATTTGATCGATCTGATACCTTGCAAACCTCCTTCGCCTGTCGATTAATATAAGTATTATTCTGCCGGCCGGCTCTGCATCTTTTTCCCTTGCAGAGAACTGCAGGATAATTCAGCGCGTACAACCTCCCCCTTGCATAATTCAAACATACGTTTTACATATCGTTTTAATCAAAGGTTTCATACGGGGGAACCATGTCCGAACAGACAATACCAACCAAGGAACGCATACTCCGGTCGGCCGGAATCATCTTCGGCAAGAAGGGTTTCAAGGATGCCACCATCCGCAAAATCGCCGAAGACGCCGAGGTTAATATCGCCGCCATCAATTATCATTTTCAGGGCAAGGAAGGGCTGTATGGCGCGGTTCTCGAGGATGTTTTCCATACCGGTTTCAGCCGTTTTCCGCCAACCCTCGGACTGGGCGAAGATGCCGATCCGCAGCTGCGGCTTCGGGCGTTTATCAGAGCGATGTTTTACCGCCTGCAGAGCCGCGAGGGCTGGGGCGGCATGGCCGGACAGGGGCGGCTTATCGCCCGGGAACTGCTTGACCCCAGCCCGGCCTTTGCAAACCTGCTGAACAGATATATCAAACCGCACAGAGACCTTCTGGCCGGTATTATTGTCGATATCATGCAGATCAACCCAGGACCGGCGAAGCTTATGCCCTGCGCCCTGAGCATTTTCGGCCAGTGTATCTACTACGCCCTGGCTTCCACGGTCATCCGGACAATCAGCGCGGACATCGCTCCGACGGAAGATAATCTCGATCAGCTGGCGGACTCCGTCTGGCTCTTTTCCCTCGGCGGCATCGCCCGGATCAAAGAGGAATTCCTTGCACCATCAAGGGCCTAATTATGAAGAAAAGGTTACGCATCGCCATCCCGCTTCTGCTGCTGCTTTTTGGCACCATCTTTGCTTATAACACCCTCAATCATCGCAATGACGACACATCCCTGCGCTTTTCCGGTAATATCGAAGTCACCGAGAGCCAGATGAGCTTTCGCATCCCCGGCCGTCTCGAGGAGCGGCTGGTGGAAGAAGGAGAGAGTGTCGCCGCCCGGCAGACGCTGGCCAGGCTGGACAAAACCGATCAAATCATTGCCCTCGCCCAGGCAACGGCCAATCTGTCCTATGCCGAAGCGGTCCTGGCCGAGCTTGAGGCAGGCAGCCGCAAAGAGGATATCGACCGGGCCGAGGCCAAGGTCATGCAGGCCCGCCACAGTCTGACGGAGCTGCGCAACGGCACGCGTATCCAGGAAATAAAGAGTGCCAGGGCGGACCTGGACAGTGCCATGGCCGCCGAGCAATCGGCCATCGTCCGGCTGAAACAGGCAAAAATCGATCTCGATCGCTATGTCAATCTGTACAAGGAGAAGAGTGTCAGTAAGAACGCCCTCGAAACCTACCAGATCCTCCAGGAAACATCGGAAAACCAGGTAAAGGAAGCCAGGGCGCGAACCAGGGCGGCAAACCAGAATCTCGAGCTGCTGCAGGCCGGTCCGCGCATCGAACAGATCGACCGGGCGGAGGCGGCCCTGCAGCAGGCGGAAGCGGAATACGCCCTGATCAAGGCCGGCCCGCGCACGGAGACTATCGAGCAGGCGCGCGCCAAGGTCCAGGTCGCAGCGGAAACGGTGAAACAGGCCAGGCAGCAGCTGCACTATACTGAGTTGTCCGCCCCCATGGATAGTGTGGTGCTGAGCACCGCCGCCGAGGCGGGAGAATATCTCAATCCGGCCTCTCCGGTGCTTACCCTCGGCCGGATGGATAAACCGTGGCTGCGCGCTTATATCCACGAATCCGATCTTGGCCGGATTAAGCTCGGCCAAGAGGTCAGCGTGACGACCGATGCCTTTGCCGACAAAAAATATGTCGGACGGGTAAGCTATATCAGCAGCCAGGCCGAATTTACGCCAAAAACGGTGCAGACCTTTGAAGAGCGGGTCAAACTGATGTATCGCATCAAGGTCCTGCTCGACAATCCCGACCATGAACTCAAGCCGGGCATGCCGGCGGACGGGGTCATCGACCTCGGTGCGCAGTAAGATGCAAAAGACACAACAGGCTGCAAACGGGGTAAACCCGGCCATTGCCGCCGAGGGATTGACCAAGAAGTTCGGTCCCCTCACCGCCGTCGATGACTTGCGGTTCACCGTCTTGCCGGGGGAGATTTTCGGCCTGGTTGGCCCGGACGGCGCGGGCAAATCGACCAGTCTGCGCATGCTGGCGACGATCATGGATGGTGACTCGGGCACGGCGCAAATCGCCGGTTGTGATACCGCGAGTGAGGCCGCTGCGGTCAAGGACCATCTCGCCTATATGAGCCAGAAATTCGGCCTGTACCAGGACCTCACCGTCGGCGAAAATATCGATTTTTATGCCGACCTGTACGGCATGAGCCGCAAGGGCCGGCAGGGGCGCGTCGAGGAGCTGCTCGATTTCAGCCATATGCGCCCCTTCATCCGGCGGCGGGCCGGGGACCTCTCCGGCGGCATGAAACAGAAGCTGCAGCTGGTCTGCGCCCTCATCCACACCCCGAAGGTCCTCCTGCTTGACGAACCGACCAACGGCGTCGATCCGGTGAGCCGCCGCGATTTCTGGCGCATCCTCGACAAACTTCGGCAGGAGCAGGTGGCGGTGCTCATCACCACCGCCTATCTCGATGAAGCGGAGCGCTGTGACCGGGTCGGCCTCATCGCTCAGGGCAAACTGATGGCCGTCGGAACGCCAGGTGAAATAAAGGAACTGATGGATGGCCGGATACTGGCGATCAGGTCCAGCCGGGCGAGAAAAATTGTCGACCTGCTGCGCGGCGAACCTTTGAGCAAAAGCGTCAACCTCTTCGGTGATACGGTGCATCTGGTTTGCCAAGACAGCGAAAAGACCAGGGAACAGGTGAGCGGGCTTCTTGACCGCGAAAAAATCGCTTACGGCCAGATTCGCGAGATCCAGCCGTCGCTGGAAGATATCTTCGTCAGCCTGCTGGGCAAAAATACCCAGCAGGTACCGACTCCCCCGGAGACGATGCACCTGGTAGCGGCTCCGGCAGCAACCGCTGATGCCCTGGCCGTACAGGTCGAACATCTGACCCGCCGATTCGGCACCTTCACCGCTGTTGACGATATCAGTTTTCAGGTAAAAAAGGGCGAGATCTTTGGCTTTCTCGGGCCAAACGGCGCCGGGAAGAGCACAACCATCCGCATGCTCTGCGGCCTGCTGCAGCCCAGTTCGGGCAGCGGGACGGTGGCTGGATTTGACATCCTGCGGGAAACCGAACAGATCAAGCTGCATATCGGCTATATGAGCCAGAAATTTTCCCTCTACGAGGATCTCACCGTCAGGGAAAACATCCGTTTTTACGGCGGCATCTACGGCCTGACCGGCAAACGTCTGGACAATCGGCTCAACTGGGCGCTGGCGCTGGCCGGGTTAGAGAAACATCGCTCCTCGCTTACCGCCATTCTCAGCGGCGGCTGGAAACAACGCCTGGCGCTCGCCTGCGCCATCCTGCATGAGCCGCCGATCATCTTCCTCGACGAACCGACCAGCGGCGTCGATCCCTTGAGCCGCCGGCTATTCTGGGATCTCATCTACAGCATGGCGGATCAGGGCATCACCATTTTCGTCACCACCCACTATATGGAAGAGGCCGAGTACTGCGACCGCATCGCCCTCATCTACGACGGCAAGATGATCGCCTCGGGCTCGCCCATGGAACTGAAGACCCGGTTCATGCACGACAAAATCATCGACCTGCGCTGTGCCGAGCCCCAGACACTGATCGGGCCGCTGAAGGCCCTGCCGGAGATCCGCGATGCGGCACTTTTCGGCTCGGGGCTGCATATCGTCACCCCGGATGATGTGGCAGCCACGGCGGCGATCAAGCGTCTGCTGGAAACCCGAGGCCTGAGCCCGGCAGACGTCACCATGGAGACCATCCTGCCGAGTATGGAGGATGTTTTCATCTCGCTTATCGAAGAAGTGGACAGAAAGGCGGCTAGATGATGAATCTCAGACGTCTTCTCGCCGTGGCCCGTAAAGAGACCCTGCACCTGATTCGCGACTGGCGCAGCCTGACCCTGGCCCTGGCCATTCCGCTGATCCTCATCCTGCTTTACGGCTACGCCCTCACCCTCGACCTGCGCCTTGTGCCCACCGTGGTCTGGGACCAGTCACGTACGCCGCAAAGTCGCGAACTGCTCAGTCTCTTCCAGAGTTCACCCTATTTTGCCATCAAGGGCTATCACGACGATTACCGTGGACTGCAAAAGGCCCTCGATAAGGGTCAGGCCATGGTCGCGCTCGTTATCCCCGGCGATTTCGCCGCCAGGGTGCAGGCCAACAAGCCGGTGAAGATCCAGATTATCGGTGACGGCAGCGATGCCAACACCTCCCGGCTGGCCATGGGCTATGCGGCGAATATCGGCGCCATCTACGTCCTGCAGGTCACCTCGGAACAGATGCAGTTCAAGGGGCAAGGAGAGCTGAAGCAGCCGCTTGAACTGGTCCAGCGCGCCTGGTATAACCCCGGTCTGCGCAGCCAGAACGTGCTTATTCCCGGCATCATCGCCCTGGTCATGATCGTCGTCGCCGCCCTGCTCACCAGTACCACGGTGGCCAAGGAATGGGAAACGGGGACCATGGAACAGTTGATCAGTACACCGCTGCGCGGCCCCGAGCTGATTTTCGGCAAAGTCCTGCCCTATTTCTGTATCGGCATGATCGATGTGGCCATGGCGGTGCTTATCGGCAAATGGATTTTCGCTGTGCCGATCGTCGGCAACGCCGGCCTGCTGTTTGCCCTCTCGGCGGTCTTTCTCACCGGCGCCCTGTTTTTCGGCATGACGCTGAGCATCAAACTCAAATCCCAGGTCCTGGCCAATCAACTGGCCATCATTGCCGGTTTTCTGCCGACGCTGATTCTGAGTGGCTTCGTCTTCGCCATCGAAAACATGCCCCTGCCCCTGCAGTTCCTCACCTATATCTTTCCGGCCCGCTACTTCATCGCCATTTTGCGCGGCATCTACCTGAAAGGTATTGGTCTGGAGATCCTCTGGCTGGATGCCCTGTTGTTAGTCATTTACGCGGCCTTGATGATCGTACTGGCCAACCGCAATTTTTCCTTTAAACTGGAGTGAGCGATGCTGCAGCGACTTTTCCGCATGCTCATGAAGGAATTTCTGCAGATGCTCCGTGATCCGCGGATGCGGGTGGTTATTTTCGGCATGCCGGTGATCCAGATGACCATCATGGCCTTTGCCTTAACCACCGATGTGACCAATATCCGCATGGCCGTGCTGGACATGGACAAGACCCCGGCCTCAAGAGAACTGATCAGCGCCTTTACCGCCGGCAACTATTTCCGCATTACCACGTCCCTGCTGTCGCAACAGCAGATCACCCCGCTGCTCGATCGCAGCGAGGTCCGGGCGGTACTGCATATCCCGGCGGGATTTTCCAGGGATATCCTCACCGGGCAGACGGCGCAGGTGCAGCTTCTCACCGACGGCACCGACAGCAACAGCACCTCCATCGTCCTTGGCTATGCCGGATTCATCATCAATGATTATAATGATGCCATGTTACAACAACGACTTGGCAGAAAGGGTATCACCCTCTCCCCGATGCAGATCGACACGGAGAGCCGCGCCTGGTACAACGTCAACCAGGAGAGCCGGTTTTATTATGTTCCCTCGCTCATTGCCACCATGCTCTTTATCTTCAGTCTGCTGCTGACCAGCATCGGCATCGTCCGCGAAAAGGAGATCGGCACCATCGAGCAGGTGATGGTCACTCCGATCCGCGGCATCGAATTCATCCTCGGCAAGACCATTCCCTACATGATCACCGGCTATATCTCGATGTCGGTGATGCTCGTCGTCGCCTTTGTCGTCTTCGGCGTCGAGGTGCGCGGCAGCCTGGCCCTTCTCTACGGCCTGACCGGCATCTATCTCGCCGGCAATATGGGCATTGCCCTGATCATCAGCGGCAGCGCCGCCACCCAGCAACAGGCCCTGCTCACCAGTTTTCTCATCCTCATGCCCTCGGTGATGCTCAGCGGCTTCATGTTTCCGATCAGCAATATGCCCGATCCGGTGCGGTACGCCACTTTCTTGAACCCGATGCGCTGGTATCTTGAAGTGTTGCGGGGAATCGTTATGAAGGATGTCGGTGTTGCCGCCCTCTGGCCGGCCATCCTGGCCCAGATGGTTCTATCGGTCACTTTTCTGACCATCGCCATCGGACGCTTCAAAAAAACCCTGACGTAAGGACCTGGCAAAAAAAAGGGAGAACAGCTGCCATGATTAAGATAATCGATACAGAGAAAAAACCGATTAAACTGTGGCTGGATGATATCGACCAGGATACCCTGGAGCAGGCAAAAAACCTGGCCAACCTGCCATTCGTGCACCATCATGTGGCGATCATGCCGGACGCCCATGTCGGTTACGGCATGCCCATCGGCGGGGTGGCGGCAACGGAAAAGGTGGTCATTCCCAATGCGGTCGGGGTGGATATAGGCTGCGGCGTCTGTGCCGTGCAGACCTCCCTGCACCATCTGCAACAGTCGGAGCTGAAAAAAATACTCCAGACCGTGCGCCAGACGATACCGCTCGGCTTCAAACACCATACCAGAGCGCAGCCGGACAGCAAAATGCCGCAGGTCAGTCGAACTATCACCGCAAAAGAACTGCCGGTGGTCTTTCGGGAATATGAAAATGGCCGGCTGCAGCTCGGCACACTCGGCGGCGGCAACCACTTCATCGAGGTGCAGCTTGGCGACGACGGCTGGATCTGGCTGATGATCCACTCCGGCAGCAGAAATATCGGCTACCAGGTGGCCGGCCATTACCATCGACTGGCGATAGCCTACAACCAGGCGCATGGCGCCAAGGTGCCGGCCAAGTGGCAGCTCGACTATCTGCCTCTGCAGTCGGACACCGGCCAGGCCTATCTCCGGGAAATGCATTACTGTGTGCAGTTCGCCGCTGCCAGCCGGCGGGCGATGATGCAGCGGGTCATGGACATCCTGCACGACTTCGAGCCGGCGGTTACCTTTTCCCCCGCCCTGGATGTGGCCCATAATTATGCCGCACTGGAATTCCATTTCGGCAAGGAGGTGCTGGTGCACCGCAAAGGGGCTACCCGGGCTGAAGCAGGGGCCATAGGGATCATCCCCGGTTCCCAGGGGAGTACCAGTTATATCGTGCAGGGCAAGGGCAATAAGGAGAGTTTCTGTTCCTGTTCACATGGGGCCGGCAGAAGACTCGGCCGGAAGCAGGCGCAGCGACAGCTCGATCTCCAGCAAGAGATTCGCCGCCTCGACCAGCAGGGCATTCTCCACGCCATTCGTCATAAAAAGGATCTTGAGGAGGCCGCGGGGGCCTATAAGGATATCACCGAGGTGATGCACAACCAGCGTGATCTGGTAGAGATACTGACAGCTCTGCAACCGCTGGCGGTAGTGAAGGGCTGAACAGGAGCCTGTCCGAGAATGCCCTTTCGCCCTAACTCTTCGTTGTTTAAGGAAAATAATGCTCGCAGGTAAGCGTAGACTCCGAAATGCCTATTCTCCGACAAGCTCCTGCCGGTACGGCAAAGGCAGCATTGCCGCCGTTGCCGTACCGAATATAAAACTCTCACGGGGCCAGTCGTTCGATGACCCACTCTTTTGCTTCGCCGGTCCTGCTGTAGAGGAAGCGGTCGTGCAGGCGGTTTTTGCGCCCCTGCCAGAACTCGATTTCGACCGGTTCAACGCGGTAGCCGCCCCAGAAAGAGGGCAGCGGTACCTTGCCGGCACCAATCTTTCTCTTCATCTCGTCAAATTTCTGCAACAGCATCTGCCTTGACGACAGGGGATGACTCTGACTTGACACCCAGGCGGCCATCTGGCTTTCCTTTGGTCTGGACATGAAATATTTCGCCGATTCGGTCGCCGATATCTTCGAGGCAATACCGCTGATCCTTATCTGGCGCTCCAGATCAAGCCAGACAAACAGCAGACTGACCCTGGCATTGTCCTGCATCTCTTTTGCCTTCCGGCTTTCATAATTAGTAAAGAAAACAAAGCCTTTCTCATCATAGTACTTTAACAGGACCGTCCTCTGACTGGGTTGGCCATTGCTGCCGACCGTCGCCAGCGTCATGGCCGTTGGGTCGGCTATTTCTGTTTTCTGCGCCTGCTCGAACCACTCGGTAAACTGTTGCATCGGGTCACTGTGCAGATTGGCGCGAGACAGGCCTCCCTTTAAATATTCCCGACGGAACTGACTAAGATCCACATTCCCCTCACTCAAATAAAAACCGCCATCAAACACTGGTAAAAAGCCGGATTTCAAAATGGCTAAGTAAAAAACTTCATATGCGAGGCGTAAGATTTTTATATTATTTCGGCGTACTAGAGTACGTCGTAATGATATAAAAATTGTAACAACGAAGCAGATGAAGATTTTTTACGACGCCATCAAACTTCTTTGATGCCTTCCAGCTTCCAGGCCTCGGTCCCGACCGGCCTTGCCCAGGTCCATTCTTCATTGAACTTGATCGGCGTGGTCATACTTCCATCGACCAGCTCGCCGGTTTTATCGTCGACGGTGTAATCAAGCAGGTTGGCGGAAAACAGCACTGTGACAAAATCTTCCTGGCCGTCACTGCCCGCCTGGACGATCTCCAGGTTGCGAACGGCGATGGATTCCAGCTTATTGATGTGTCCCTTGCTGCGCATTTCGGCAAAATGACCGGCATATTCGCCGGCCAGCTGCTCGCCGAGGAGGTGTTTATAAGAGTCCAGATCCCGTCGCATCCACCCGGCCTGGACCTGAAAAAAGACGTCGGAGGCCACTTCCTTGAAATAAGCGGGATCAAAACTGCTGTCGTTTTCCCGAATCTGCTCAATGCCTTGTTCCAAGAGATTGCCGCCGATAACCGGGGCGGCCGGGGGTGGCTGCGCACTGGTACCGGAACCCCCGCCAAATATATTCGACGGGCTCTGCGACTGGCCATTGTGCTGAGCGGCCTGATAGGCGCTCGGACGAGGCTTGGTCGAAAAGCGCTTGAAGAGGAAATAGGCGACCCCGCCAAGAAGCAACAGCGGCAGAATGCCCATACCCGAACCGCCGGCGCCGAACATCGAACCAAACAGCATGCCGCCAATCGCCCCGCCGAGAAGCCCTCCGGCGAGGCCGCGACCAAAGGTAGAACCACCCGGCTGCTTGGTTGTTGTCGCCGGCGCGACACTCTTGGTTGGGGTCCTCGGCGTCATCTTAAAGGATCTTCCACCACCAAAAGACTTGGCCTCGGTGTATTGAGCCGTCAGCCCGGCCTCAAACAGGGTAAAGGCTATAAAAAACATAAAAATCGGTGCCATTTTTTTACAAAGCATCATCATAAATCACATCCTTTTGAAATTTTTTGATTGATCATCTCCGAACCCGGACTACATTACAGCGCTACATTATAGTACAACTTTGCCAAGAAGCGAGAAAAAGCGAAAATTATTCACAAGTGACTCCAATGCTGATCGTCCACCCACCCCTCACCAAACCCTGCGAGCCGCCGGCGGCCCTGGCCTACCTCTGTGCCGCTCTTGCCGCCCATGGCCAGCCGTGCACGATCTGCGACATGAATATCGAAGGGTTGCAATATCTCTTTGATACGGCTGAACCGGCGGCGGACACCTGGTCAAAAAGGGCCTTCAAGCACCTGCAACAGTCTCTCGCCAACCTGCAGAGCGGCGAAATCTACAGCAATGCGGACAGGTACCGCCGGGCTGTAGCGGATATAAACCGTGTTCTGGAAAGAGCGGGGAAAGGCTATGGCCTGCAGCTGTCGCTGGCCAATTACCAGGATGACACCAGATCTCCGCTGAAAAGCGGCGACCTGCTCCTGGCAGGTAAGGAGTATGCGGCGAATATTTTCTACCCCTATTTCCGCCGCAGGCTGGAGGAACTTCTGGCAATCGATACTTCCGGGCAGATAGGATTTTCCCTGAGCTATCTCAGCCAGGCGCTGTGCACCTTCGCCATGATCGGCTACCTGAGGGCACACCATCCCCAGGTGCGGATTATTCTCGGCGGCGGCCTGGTCACCACCTGGTTGAGCCGGCCGCAGTGGCGTAATCCTTTTGGAGGCCTGGTCGACCACCTCATCGGCGGCCGGGGAGAGGGCCCGCTGCTGGCCTTACTCGGCATACAGCAGAGGATCGAGCAGATACGACCCGACTATGACCAGCTTATGCACAATGGTTATCTCTCGCCCGGCTTGATCCTTCCCTACACCAGCTCCTTTGGCTGTTTCTGGAAGAAATGCAGCTTCTGCCCGGAGACCAGCGAAGACAACCCCTACCAGCATATCGCACCAGCGACAACCATTGCCGATCTGCAGGCGCTGACCGCGGCCATCTCGCCGAGCCTTATCCATCTACTCGACAATGCCGTCAGTCCAGCGACATTAGAGGCCCTGGCCAACACGCCGCCACACGTCCCCTGGTATGGTTTTGCCCGCATCGACCGGCTGCTCGGCGACCGGGAGTTTTGTCGTCGGTTGAAGGATTCCGGTTGCCGCATGCTGAAACTCGGACTCGAATCGGGCGACCAGGGGGTGCTCAACAGCATGCAGAAAGGGATCGATCTCGAGCTTGCCGCACGGGTGCTGGAAAATCTGCATGATGTCGGTATCGCCACCTACATCTATCTGCTGTTCGGCACCCCTGCGGAGGGGTATCAGGAGGCCGAGCGAACGCTTGGCTTTGTCGAGGAGCATCACCAGGCGATCAGCTTTCTCAACCTGGCCATTTTTAACCTGCCCATCTCCAGTCAGGAAACAGCGAGTCTCGAAGTAACTGATTTTTATGCTGGCGACTTATCGATCTACCGGAATTTCACCCACCCCAGAGGCTGGAACCGCCAGGAGGTGCGCCGGTTTCTTGACAACACCTTCAAACGTTCGCCCGGGATTGCCGAGATTCTGCGGCGGGATCCACCGTTTTTTACCTCAAACCACGCACCCTTCATGACCGGCTTGCGGTAAACGTTCACCGGCAGCAAAGCTGCTGTATCAAACCCGCACAACCGGTCGCGGATCACGCCTCGGTCTTTTTTTCTCGGCGATTTCCTTGGACTGTTCATGCTTTTTCTCAGCAGTTTTGCCAAGCAGATCGGCGCAGCTAAAGAAAACATACCAATCACCGCGTACGACTTTTTTGGTGGAATTTCGAGACACCTGACCTCGGTCGGATCGACCCTTCGTCCACCATTTGGCCACCTGTTCGGACGTCCGGCCGACCAGGTGGAGAGCACCCACGCCTATTATGAATTCTGCAAACACGATTGATGGTTCCATAATTCACCTCTTTTGGTAAGGACTCAAATAACGCCATCACTCAGTTTTTACTCATGTGCACCACAACCTTTCCAGCCTGTCAGCTGTTCATTTTCACCACCTGGACCGGACAGGAAGCCAGAGCGGCAACCCGCTCAAAGACGCTGCCTAAAAGAATATCACCCACGCTGGAATATCCTTTTGAGCCTAAGATAATATGCTGCATGCCCTTCTCCTGCGCATAGCCTGTCAGACATTTTTCCGGGGTAGCTTCCTGCAATTCGGTAATTACCTGCACGCCAAGTTGCTCCCCTTGCCGGGCGACAGCTTCCAGGGCCTTGAATCCCTTATGCCGGGCATCTTTTAACACGCCATAGCGAAGGCTCTGGTCTATTGGTACGTCGATTGCGGTTACCGCGTGCACCTCGCCGCCATAACTGAGGGCCAGATCAAAGGCCCGCTGCCCGGCGGCCATGCCGGCAGGGGTGCCGTTTATGCCGACGAGGATTTTTCCGTAACGAATTTCCGACATTTCCGGGACGAGCAGCACATCACAAGGACTGCCGTCAATAATTTTTACCCGTAGCCTGCCGAGCAGCACCTGTTCCATCTTTGACCGCTTGGTGTTGCCGAGAACAATCAGCTCAACCCCTTCTTCCTCAGCTACCCGAACAATCTCCTCACTCGGCTCACCCGTCCGGTGGACCGTTTTGATCGCCAGGCCAAGAGACGCTGCATAGGTTGCAGCGTCCTCGAGGCTTTTACGAAACGGCGCACTCAGCTGCCTGTCGGCATCGTCAATTTCCAGGCGGCTCATATTCCCTTCGTACCTGGGAGTCACGCTGACGGCTACCAGTTTTGCGCGCATCGATGCCGACAAGGCCAAAGCCTGCTTGAAAGCCGAGTGGCTGACGTGGGAATTGTCGACAGCCACCAGTATTGACTCCATCATGGCGCACATGTTCAAGCCTCCGCCTGGGCCGTTATCAGGGCGTTTTCCTCGCTCCTCGCCTTGAACATATTGAAAAGTATGATAAAAGCGCCGGTCAAAAGGGCAAAACACATGATGTAAAAACTCATCTGGCTCATCAGGCGCACACTGCCGGCGGTAAAAGATGTCAATTCCAGCTGATTCAGATACTTCGGTATAGCTAGAAAGCGGCTGACCGCAACGATCAGCATAATGGTCGCCATGACGTATTTGATCATGTAGTCCTTGACATAGGTGGTGCCGATCGCCCCAAGCTGAACGCCGAAAAGGGAGCCGCCGAGGATAAGCAGGGTGAGACGAATATCGACCATGCCGTAAAAGGCCCAGATAAGGGTCCCGCCCAGTCCCATGACAAAGGCGACGACCAGCTCGGTGGCCGAAGCGATGATACTGGTTGCGCCGATGATGTACATGAGTCCCGGAACACCGATGAAGCCACCCACGGCAATGGTCGCCGCGAGCATCCCGGTGGCCAGGGCCACGGGAATAATAAACCAGACGCTGATGCGCAGGTTGGCTCTTTTGAAGGTCATCATCGGCCACAGCTCGATCTGCTGCAGACGAGCGGCAAGGCGCGGTTTCACCCAGCCGTCTCCGCCTGCCTTTCTCAGATTCAGGGCATCGCGCAGGACAAAGGAGCCGACAATGACCAGCACAGCGACAAAACAGAAACTGACATAGAGGTTCGATCCCGCTTCGCCCCAGCGGTCAAGGATATTTTTCTGCACCATAATACCGACCTGAACCCCAATTTCGGCGAAGACACCCATTATCAGTCCCAGCTTGATATCCACCTGGCCATAGCGGTATCTCTTGATCGAGCCGACCAGTGCTTTCGGGAACTTATGGCACATATTACTGGCCACGGCAACGGTACCTGGGACGCCCATGCTCATCATTGCCGGAGTAAGAACAAAGGCGCCGCCTGAGCCAATGAAACCGCTGACCAGGCCGCCGACAAAACCAACGATTATTAAAAAAACGATAGAGGCAAAATTTAAATCAATAAACTGGATCGTTTCAGCTATTGGTCCGTGCATGGTAGACTCCTTCTTTGGTGATGGTTTTATTTCCGGACAGGTCCGTCTTGTCGTTTAATTTCAGGGAGCTTTGATCATCCTGATTATCATCTCACGCATCGGCACGCAGACGTGGTCTGGTATCGGGCCGTTTTTCTTCGGAACGTTTTTCGACAGTTTTCGTTTGTTTTAAGGTTGCACCTTTCGACCCCTCGATGCCAAGAGCCGACCAGAAATTGCTGGTGAACGAACCATGGGCGTAGGAGAAGGCAAAAACCGTCGCGACCGGCAGCAGGGCGAACAATCCACCTCTGGTAAAGTATCTCATGATGAAATCGGAATTACTGAAAACTGCTGCATAAAAAACCGCCGTCATGGCACCGAAAAGAATCGTTTTCAGAAAATGACTTCTCCTGCTTGTTACTTTCATGTGTTTTTCTCCTTTTAAAAGTTTTTTAGCCTGGTGGTTCGGGATCACCCCGCCGGTTCGCGCATCGGTGCAGACGATGTTGAAAACCGGTACCGGGGAAGCCGAAGCCGCTTCTTCAATCCTTATTCCCTGATCAATCAAAACAAACTCAACCCTCTTGACGATGCGACACAACCTGCTGATAACCTGACTTATTCTTCCGGATTCCTGGACAAACTCGAACTCAACCCCTCTGGCTGCCGCTTTTTCCTTGAACGCCGCACCATTGCGCTCAACCGCTGCGGTAAAAAGATCTTCCTGCGTCCCACCCTGCCAAAAGAGCGGCTGGGTATGCACATAGGTGGCCAGAACCTTGCAGTTCATCCGTTCCGCCACATTTATCGTATACTCCATCACCTGTGGCTCAAGCTGACTGTTCGCTGTCACCAGCAAAATGCAGGACGGTTTGGCCAGGCTGCATTGCTGTGCTCTATCGCTGGGCTCTGTCCGCTGCAGAACCGTCAGCTGGGTGACCTTGCCGTGCATTGTTTTTTCCATAAGCCACCTTTTTTCCTTGTCCGATCATCATTGTTTCCCCAGGTATTCTTGCCATTTCAAAAAACAGGCCAGTTTGATTTATCACTCTATCCTATTGTTATTTCTGTTTTTATTTTGCGGAACAACACCCCATCCTGTTGTGCGTTGCAAAGCGCAACGGAACCTGGATTAAATAAGTTGCAAAATGCAACAACTGTTGCGCCTTGCAACCTGGAGGGGTGTTCCGAAGTAAAGATTGCTTTTTTGCCGGATATGGTACAAAACAACCCAGAGATGCACGCCCTTGGTTCCCCCAGAACAGACGAGGATGGAAATCATGTTTTTCAAAAACAATTCGAAAAATAACGACCCGCTCCCTGACAAACCGGACAGGGAGAATTCCCCGCTCGACAAACTGCGCAAACAGATTACCGAGGCAAATCTGCCTCGCCATGCCCTGGATGCAGCCAACAAGGAACTTGATAAACTGGCCACGACCGATGCCGCTGTTGCCGAATATTCCGTCGGTCTCAATTACATCGAACTGATCAGTTCCCTGCCCTGGAATGTATCCACCAAGGGAACCCTGGACATGGCCCGGGTCCAGTCCATACTCGAGGGTCGACACTGCGGGCTGGCCCAGGTCAAACAGCGCATTCTCGAATTTCTCGCCGCCAAAACCCTGCGCGGCAGCGCCAGGCAAAACATCCTCGTGGTCGATGACGAAGAAATTGCCCGATCGAACATGGCCCACGTCCTGCGTAAGGACGGTTATGATTGCAAGAGTGCCGAGAACGGCATCGCGGCCCTGAAAATCCTCGCAGAAGAGGATATCGATCTGATTATCAGCGACCTGAAAATGGATCACATGGATGGGTTTGAACTGCTCGACGAGGTGAATCGCAGCTATCCGGAAATTCCGGTCATCATGGTTACCGGTTTTGCCACGATCAATTCAGCGGTTCAGGCGATGAAAAGCGGTGCGGCCCACTACCTCGGCAAGCCGGTCAATCTTGATGAACTGCGCCGAACGGTGCGGGAAGTGCTGGCGCAGAAACTCACCAGCGAGATGGGCAAAGGACCGATCCTCTGTTTTACCGGACCGCCGGGAACCGGGAAAACGTCGGTGGGCAAAGCCATCGCCGAGGCGCTGCAGCTCGAGTTCATCAGAATCTCCCTTGCCGGCCTGCGCGATGAAGCGGAACTGCGCGGGCACCGACGCACCTACGTCGGTGCCATGCCGGGCCGTATCATCATGGAACTGAAACGCGCGGCGGTGAACAACCCGGTTTTCATGCTCGATGAGATCGATAAAATCGGCCAGGACTTTCGCGGCGATCCGGCCTCGGTGATGCTCGAGGTGCTCGATCCGGAACAGAACGTTAATTTCATGGACCACTACCTGGATATCCCCTTTAATCTGTCGCGAATCATGTTCATCGCCACGGCCAACGATGTCTCGACCCTGCCCGGCCCCCTGCTCGACCGCATGGAACTGATAGAGTTTACCGGCTATACCGAGAAGGAAAAATGCCGCATTGCCCGGGATTTTATTATCCCCCGCCAGCTCAAAGCCGCCGGGCTGAATAATCTAGGCATCGATTTTTCAACCGAGGCCATATCGAGAGTGATCAACGATTACACCAGAGAATCCGGGCTGCGCAACCTGGAAAGGGAGATAGCCAATGTCTGCCGCAAACTGGCGCTGCTCTATCTCGATTCCCAGAAAACGGCGATCGAAACAAAAATTGAGGGCAGCACCATCGCCACCCTTCTCGGCCCGCGCAAGTTTATCAGAAACAGCGCCGAAAGTGCGCCGAAAATAGGTATAACTACAGGGCTGGTCTGGTCAGGAGTCGGGGGGGAAATCATCAGTGTAGAGACTGCATCGATGCGGGGATCGGGCAGGCTGCTGCTCACCGGTTCTCTGGGCGAGGTGCTGCAGGAGTCGGCCCAGGCGGCACTGAGTCTTATCAGGAGCAGATCGGCGGAGTTCGGCATTAAAGAATACTTCTTTCAGGACATGGATATCCATATCCATTTTCCCGCCGGCGGGATTACCAAGGACGGCCCGTCCGCCGGAATAACCATTTTTGCCGCACTGCTCTCCCTGTTGACCGGACGTCCGGCTCGAAGAGACGTCGCCATGACCGGAGAAATGACCCTCAGCGGACGAATTCTGCCCATCGGCGGCATCCGCGAAAAACTGCTGGCCGCGCAGCGGGCGGGGATAAAAACCGTGTTGCTGCCGCTGGCCAATAAGGAGGAGGTGGACATATTATCGGCCGATGTGCTCGCCGATCTTGAAGTGATCCTGGTGGAGAATGCCGATGAAGTGATACCCCGCGTTCTGCTTGCGGCACAGGAGACGGCACCCGGCTGAGACGCCATCAGTTTTGCCCATCATCGAGCCCATAGCGCTTGATTTTTCTCCACAGGGATACCCGGTCGATCTGCAATATTTTTGCCGCTTTCGATCTGTTGCCTGCCGTCTCGTCAAGGACATCGAGAATATAATTTTTTTCATGTTCCTCAAGGGACGGCCAGGAATCCGCAGCGACCCGAGAGGGTGTTGCCGAACTGCCGTGCAGATCCTCGATGAGATGAGCTGACTCAATAACCTCACCATCGCACTGGAGCAGCAGGCGCTGGGCGATATTCTCCAGTTCCCGGACGTTTCCCGGATAGGCATACTGCTTGAGCTGCTGGGCAACTTCCGGGGAGAGCCTCGGCGGTAGTGTCGACGGCGGGGAATGTTTGGCCAGGAAATGGTTGACGAGGATGGGGATGTCTTCCTTGCGGTCAACCAGAGGTGGAACCTTGATGGTCAGGACATCAAGCCGGTAAAAAAGATCCAGCCGGAACGCCCCGTTCTCCGCCTCCTTTTTCAAATCTTTATTGGTTGCGGCGATAATGCGGATATCGACGGGAATCTCCTCCGTGCCGCCGACCCGCATGAGCGTTCGTTCCTGGAGAACCCGCAGCAGCTTTACCTGCATCGGCAGGGACAGTTCGCCCACCTCATCAAAAAATACCGTCCCGCCCTCGGCCAGCTCCAGCAGACCTTTCTTAATCTGCGAGGCCCCGGTAAAAGCGCCCTTTTCATGGCCGAAAAGCTCACTGGTGATCAGCTCCTCGGTAAAGGCGCCACAGTTGAAGGCGACAAAACGTTTCGCCGACCGGGGGCTGAGCTCGTGGATGGTCCGCGCCACCAGTTCCTTGCCGGTGCCGGTTTCTCCCTGAATGAGCACATTGCAGTCCAGCTGGGCAACCTGCACGATACTCTCGCGCAGCAGTTGGATTTTCAGGCTCCTGCCGAGAATCCTGGTGACCCCGGTGGTTGACGAAACCTGTTTTCTGAGCGCGATTACCTCTTGCCGCAAGGCTCTTTTTTCCAGGGCCTTTTGCACCAGGGCGAGCATCTCTTCCTTCTTGACCGGTTTCGCCAGATAATGGTAGGCACCTTTCTGTATGGCCTCCACTGCGGTATCGACACTGGCGTAGCCGGTGACGACAATCACCTCGGTCTGGGGCCACAATCTTTTACAGGCGTCAAGAACCGCCATGCCGTCCTTGCCCTTCATGCGCAGATCGGTCAAAACAAGATCGACTTCCCGGTTCTCCAGCACCCCAATGGCCGCCTGCCCGTCTTCGGCAGTAAAGACCTGGTATCCGCCTTTTTTCAGAATATATGCGACATTGTCCCGGGCAATAGCCTCGTCATCGACCACCAGAAGCTGTTGCGCACTCACGATACATCTCCCTGTTCGGCAACCTGCTCCTGCCGCAGCGGCAGATAAATAAAAAAGGACGCACCGTTGCCTGGCACGCTTTCCACAACTATCCTGCCGTTATGCTTCTGGATGATGCCATAGGCGATAGACAAGCCCAGGCCGGTGCCCTGCCCCTCTTCTTTCGTTGTGTAAAAAGGATCGAAGAGACGATCTTTTATTGCATCAGGGATGCCCGTACCGGTGTCGGTGATCTCGATCACCGCTTCATTGCCGGTTGTATCGAGAGAGGCGGAAAGGGAGATTTTCCCTTCATCGACGATGGCCTGCGACGCATTGATGATCATAATGATCAGCACTTCCTGTATTCTCTGGACATCCATCGGCAGAAACAGATTTTCCGGAACATCGACCAGAATGCTGATTGCCGAGGGCACCTGGCTTTTAACGAGCTGCACCGAACGGTTAACCACATTTTGCAGGTTGGCCGGATGCAGCTGAAATTCCTTACTGCGTGAAAATTCCAGCAGCCCCTGAACGACGTCTCTTGCCCGATATGTTTCCTGTTCGATATTGCGCAGCATCTGTTTAATCAGCTCGGGGTCATCACCATCAAAATCATCGACGGCGATCTGGCAGGAGGTAGATATATTATTCAGGGGATTATTCAACTGGTGGGCGATACCGGCGGTAAGAGTGCCGATAGAAGAAAGTTTCTGTGACTGGACAAGCTGATCCTGCCGGCGTTCCAGCTCTTTTACCATGATATTGAATGCCTCCATGACCTGCTGCATTTCATCTCTGGTGTCGAGCACTTCAATTTTACTGAAACGACCCTGAGCGATATCTTCGGTAGCCTCTTTAATAATGCGCAGCGGGATGAAAATACGAAACGACATGATCACCGGCATAAATATGCCGACGGCTATGGCCACAAGAGACCAGACCATAAGTCGCCTGACCAGTTCGTCTAAAATAATACGGATCTGATTATGTTCAAAGCTGACCAGTTCCTCACTCAGCTCGGTCATCTCCTGCCCCTGATACCGGAGCTCGTCGGCTAATTCGCCATGTGCCACCTGGCTGTTTGTACTCATTTTTTTTGAGAGAAGCTCCATGCCCGTCCGATAGGAGGCGGCAAGATTCTTCAGTTGGGTGAGCATGGAGTGCGCTTTAGGCCTCGCAACCTTGCCAGAGATCTTCTCTACTGTTTCCAGGGCCAGGGCCAGTTGTCTGGTATTTTCCCGCAAAGACTCCTGCGTCCCATAGAGGAAAAAATTCTTCTCGTATCTGCGTACTTCAAGGACGATGTTATTGAGACTGTAGGCCAGTTCAACCACTTCGAGCTTTTCTTTGGCAGTCTGCAGATCCTCCTGGGAAACTATAAACATGACAAGAATACCAAAGACATAACATCCCAGGATAATAAGGATTTTATATCGCAGGCTGAGAGAAAGTATGTTGCGATGCTTCATTGCCTAACTCCAGACATTTCCGCTCCGGACTTCCGTGGCAGGCCCGTCAAGGTGTCGAGTCATCTCTGCCGACTTCCCAGGTGATGTTGTAATTTCCACCATATACCAAGACAATAGCGAACACAACCAAATCCAGACCCTTGCTTGGTGAAGAAATTTTTCTAGGCGACCGTAGGCAGTCGACAAAAAACCGACAAGCCACACTTTATGGGCATATACACATAAATTAGCAGCTGAAGTTGAAAATTCATAACCATTGAAGATCAATTGAAAAAAAAATTTGGCTTAAGCAGTAAAAAAAGATAGGATTAACCAATGCATTTTTCGAGAAAAAAATTAATCACTTCATTCCCCCTTTATACCGAAGAAACATAACCTGAGGATTGCCATGAACAAAATGAGTCACACACCTGCCTTTTATCGACTGGGACCAGTTCTCCTTCTTTGCTCTTTTCTCATTGCTGGATGTGCTGGTTCGCCATCGGAATATCGGTATGACGACAGGGTAGCCACCTCGACAATCGGCCAACATGATAAAACGACAGCCCACTACATCCTCCGACCGGGCAACCGACCTGATATTCAGCCGAGATTAAAACCAGTGACAACGGCTACCGACCAGGCTGGTCTCCCGGTGACCGAGGCAGGCGATCTGCAGATGGTGCTCGAGGTTTCCGACATCCTCTTTGATTTTGACAAGGCGGTCATTAAACAGAGTGTTGTCCCCGAATTGGACCGATGGGCCGATTATTTCCAGACCAATCCCCAGGTAACAGCGGAGATTTATGGGCATGCCGACAGTACCGGTCCAAGCACCTACAACGAGAAGCTTTCCAATAAACGGGCCAAGGCTGTCATCAATTACCTGGTCGGTAAAGGCATTGACGCAAACAGGTTATCAGCCAAAGGCTTTGGCGAGAGCCAACCAGTCGCTCCCAATAGCACAAGTGAAGGGCGGCAGAAAAATCGGCGGGTTGAGTTGAATCTCTAAGTCAGCAACCTCTTTCACTGAACCAAAACCTTCTTCTCGGCCCCTGTTCATTGGCCGAGAAGAAGTACCGGGACTGGCAATCAGCGATACCTGCGAGAACTTGAATGTTTCCTTGCATGTTGTCGGGATAAAAACAGGGCGAGCAAACCTGAAAGCACTATTCCGACAACCAATCCCCCAAAAAACATCCCCCAGCCGCCCCCAGTCGATGCAGCGGTTTCCTTCTTTTCTTCGACGGCCGGAGCGGTCTCGGGTGGTGGAGATGTCGACGCGGCTATTTTCTCCGGAATCGGTTCAGGTTTTTCCACCACTGCTGCAGCCACCGGTTTCGGCGGCACCTGAGCAAATCCCTTCGCCAATAATTCCGATGTCTTGGCATCCCGGATTTTCCGGTCCTTGCTGCCCATGACTATGGCAATAATTCGTACCCCATCCCTTTGGGCGGTAGCCACAACGGAAAATCCCGCAGCCTGAAAATAGCCGGTCTTAAAACCATCGCAGCCATTGACCATCCCCAGCAGATGGTTGTGGTTGCGCATAATAAACTTGCCGTCCCGGAAAGGTCGTTCCCTGGTATTGGTGTACTCAAAAATCGCCGGGCGCTTGGCCAGTTCACGACCTAGTAGAGCAAGATCATAGGCCGTGGTCTGATCCGGTTGCTGTCCCTTTGCAGGCGGCAGACCATGCACCGAATAAAATCTACTATCCTTCATGCCCAGTTCTTCGGCCTTTTGATTCATCAGGGCCACAAAACCCTCAGTCGATCCAGCCACATGGACAGCCAGGGCAACGGCCGCATCATTTGCCGACTGCACCGCCAGGGCATAGAGGAGATCTTCAACGGAAAATTGTTCCTTGGGATCAAGATAGACCTGTGATCCGCCCATCTGCGCCGCTTCCTTGGTCACCTGGACCATCTGGTCCAACCGCACCTTGCCCTGCTCAATCTGGTCAAGAATGACCAGCATGTCCATAATTTTCAAAACGGACGCTGGATAGACCACGGTCCTGGCATTATCTTCAAAGAGGACCTGGCCCGAATCCGCCTCTATGACCAGGGCCGATATGTATGGATCCCGGGCAATATCATTTATTTTGGCACGTTGCGCCCATACGTTCCCGCTGCACAGAATAACAACACACACTACAAGAATAATGCGCTTCATAAGTTTTTTTTGGTCAACCTCACAGAGTTAAAATTTATTAAAATATTACAAAAACATACAATTAGATATTTTTTCCCAGCGATGTTCCGGCTGAACGGAGGTCGTGGCAGGCACGAATGATGCGATCGGCCATGCCACGCTCGGCTTTTTTGCAATAGGAACGAGGATCATAGACTTTTTTATCGCCGACCTCCCCTTCGATCTTCAACATGCCATCGTAGTTTTTCATAACATGGTCGACCATGGGACGGGAAAAGGCATATTGCGTATCTGTATCGATATTCATTTTTACCACGCCGTATTCGAGGGTCTCGTGTATTTTTTCCAGCTCGGAACCGGACCCGCCGTGAAAAACCAGGTCGAGAGAGACCGCCGCACCAAGGGCTTTTGCGACCGCCGCCTGCCCTTTCTGCAGGATCGCCGGGGTCAGTTTGACATTACCGGGTTTGTAGACCCCGTGCACATTGCCAAAGGTGGCAGCCAGGAGAAAGCGTCCCATCGAACCGACCTCTCTGGCGGCCATGACCATGTCTTCAGGGGTGGTATAGAGTTTGTCGGCGGCGACAGCCGAGGTGTCGTAGCCATCTTCTTCCCCGCCAACGATGCCGGTTTCAATCTCCAGGAGAAGATCATTTTCGACACAGACCTGCATGAGTCGTTTTGATTCGGCAATGTTGTCCTTCATCGGCAGGGCCGAACCATCGAACATATGCGAACTGAACAGATTCGGCAGCCCTGCGGCGCGACGTCTCCTGGTCTCCTCAATGAGCGGCAGCAGAAAGCTCTCGACATACTCGGGATGGCAATGGTCGGTATGCAGGGCAACGTTGATATCGTATTCGGCGGCCATAATATGGGTGTAGACCGCCAGGGCGATGGCGCCTTTGCTCATTGAGCCGACACCGATTCCCGAGGCAAATTTTCCGCCGCCGGTAGAGACCTGAATGATACCGTCGGAGTTGGCCTCTTTGAAAGCAAGCAGTGCCGCATTGATGGTTTCGCTCGAGGAAATATTGATGGCCGGATAGGCGAATTTATTCTGCTTGGCATTATCCAGCATGCGACAGTACTGCTGATAGTTGACGACCGGCATGGTATGTATCCTTGCTTTTGAATTTTTCTGGCTATCGCGGAGGCAACCCGATTCCGCAGGGATGATTTTTTTTGTACATCTTTACTCATTCATGCAGATATCTGCAAGAGCTACCATGCACAGCGACGGTCCGCCTTAACCGCATAATTCAGTGAACATAAGACACGTCCGTGTCAGCAATAGAGACAAAGCGAGCATCTGTTCACTTTCGGCCCGGCAAAAGAAAATCGTCTCCCCTGAACGAAAAGAAGTGCAAAGTGGTCATGCTGCAGCTACGTTATGTTTTTTTCAAGGGTCGGACAACTGTATCGGGCCGGCTGCACAACTACGACTATTGGCTCAGCGGCACAACTCGGAAGTAAAGGAAAAAATTATGAATATCGGCGGAGTATTGGCAGCAATCCTGGCTGCTCTGTTCATGGGCACGATGGGCGTTTTTTCTCGAAAAACCGGCCTCGATGCGGAAGTGATCACCTTTTTCAGGCTCTTTCTCGGCGCAGGTTATTTGACGCTCCTCATGGCCTTTACCGGGCGTATCCGCCTCCTGTGGTCCTGGCCCACCTGGCCTGTGCTTATCAATGGACTGATGCTCGCAGGTTTTATTATTTTTTACGTCCAGGCGATGTACCTGACCACCATGGCCAACGCCATCATGATTCTCTATCTTGCGCCGCTGATGGCCTCGATCTTCGCCCATTTCTTTCTTGGCGAAAAGCTCAACCTGATCAGTGTCGGACTCATCTGCAGTGCACTTTTTGGTTTTGCGATGATGATGGAATTTAAAATCGATTTTTCTTCCGGCTCCAATCACGCTCTAGGCCTCGGTTTTGCCGCCCTTTCCCTGTGCTGCTATGCGGCATTCATTCTGATTAACCGAATCATCCGCACCTCGGTGCATGTCTACACGCGTACCTTTTATCAACTGCTCACCGGTGCCCTGTGCATGGTACCTTTTTTCCTTGGCGATTTTCCGGAAATAACTGGAACAACCTGGCTGTGGCTCGCCGGCACGGGCTTTTTCCCCGGATTCCTCGGCATTCTCTTTGCCGTCATTGCCCTGGAAAGACTTCCGGCAGCGACCTTTGGCACCCTGGCCTATTTCGAAGCTATTTTTGTCGTCATCCTCGGCTGGATGATCTTCGGGGAAACACTGAACATTCTACAAATTGCCGGCTGCCTGTTGATTATTGCCAGCGGGGCATGCAAAGGATACCTGACCGCCTACGCTGTGCCTGCCGGCGAGCGGAAAGACCAGTCGCAGGCCTCTCCGCTCAATTCCAACACCTAGGAGGTTGTCAGGGAGTTGCACAGGCAACCAGTTCTATTTCGAAGGTGAGATCCTTTCCGGCAAGGGGGGGATTGGCATCCAGGGTAATATGGGTATCGGTGATTTCCGTCACCACCACGCGCAGGATTTCCCCATTGGCGCCGCCCATTTCCAGCCGCATGCCCAGCTCCGGATGCAGATCGGGCGGAACCTGCTCTATCGGCGCCTGAATAACCATGGCATCGTTACGTTCTCCATAGGCCTTGGCCACGGGGATCTCGACGATCTTTGACTCACCGACTTTCATACCGACAACGCCCTCTTCGAATCCGGCAATAACCTGTCCGCTGCCGACAGCGAATTCCAGCGGTTCACCTCCGGCGGAGCTGTCAAAAACAGTTCCGTCGGTAAGTTTCCCGGTATAGTGCACCTTGACGTTGTCGCCTCTTTTTACTTCAGTCATTTTTTACCTCCAAAGCCACACGGCTCTCTATCTTTTTATTGTTTAGGAACATCAACCTTGATGACCGATTTCAAACTACCATTAAACATCTTCACCGATTTTTCAACCGTAAAACGGGGGGCGAATATTACCAGGCCGTGAGATATCCATTCACCTTCGATTGTCTGTTCATTTGTTCTTTTTCTTTTCTTGGCTCTATAGTAGTGTCAGAACATGAACAAGACAAAAATAATAGCCACCCTCGGTCCGGGCACCGAGAGCGAAGAGAAGATAATCGCATTGATTCGAGCCGGTATGAATGTGGCGAGAATCAACCTGTCCCACGGCGACCGGAACAGTCATGCCCAATTCATCAAACTGGTCAAAGAGGCCAGACGCGTGACCGGCACCGACACAGCGATTCTGCTCGACACCAGGGGACCGGAAATTCGCGTCAACGATCTCGACGCTCCCATTGACCTGCGGGCCGGGCAGACCCTGACCATTACCTCGAATCATGCCTCCTGCTCCGCCGACCGTATCGGCGTTAACTATCCCGGTCTGCTCGACGATATCCAGCCCGGTAACCGGATACTTCTTGACGACGGCAAACTGGTCCTGGTGGTCGAGCGTATCGAAAATGGCAATGCGCTGACCCGGATACTGGTCAGCGGCAGACTGTCCAGTCGCAAACGGGTCAGTTTGCCGGACTGCACCGTCAATCTTCCTTCCCTGTCCGACAAAGATAGAGATGATATCGCTTTTGGCGTACAGCAGGAAGTCGACTTTATCGCCGCCTCCTTTGTCAGAAAAGCTGACGATGTCTGGGCGGTGCGCAAAATACTTGAGGAAAACGGCGGTAACCAGGCGATCATCGCCAAAATTGAGAACAGGCAGGGTGTGGAAAATCTGCAGGAAATTCTCCAGGCGGCGGAAGGCTTGATGGTCGCCCGGGGCGATCTCGGGGTGGAAATGCCCGCCGAGGAGGTGCCGGTCATCCAGAAAAGGATCATTCGCGCCGCCAATCTGGTCGGCAAACCGGTCATCACCGCCACGCAGATGCTCGAATCGATGATTACCAGCCCTTCTCCGACCAGGGCGGAAGCAAGCGATGTCACCAACGCCATCTATGACGGCACCGATGCGGTCATGCTCTCGGCCGAAACCGCAGTCGGCGCCTATCCGACGGAGGCTATCCTTTTTCTCGTCCGCTGCGCAACGATTACCGAAAACTCCCTCGACTACGAGGCGATACTTGCCGCGGGCCTCAAACACAAACGGCAGACCGTCACCGACGCCATCTCCTATGCCTGCTGCGCCACCGCCGCCGATCTTGGCGCGGCGGCAATCATCACCTCGACCACCTCCGGCTCCACCGCCAGGATGGTGGCCAGACACCGGCCAAAAACCCCGATTATTGCCGTCAGTCCCAACCTGGAGAGCCTGAGAAAGCTCCAGCTCATTCGCGGGGTGACGACGATTTTCTCCGAATGCGCCTCGACGATGGACGAACAGCTCGACCGATCGACCAATGCCGCCCGTCAGGCCGGTCTCATCCAGAACGGGGATCTGATCATCATCACCGCCGGTATGCCCATCGGCATGACCGGGAACACCAATATGCTCAAGGTCCGCACGGTCGAGGACCTCTGTTTTACCGGCCAGGGCGCAAGCGGCGCCACCGCCGAAGGCAAAATTCATATTATCAAACAAAAAAGCGACTGGCTCGATCTGCCGGAGGAGGCCATTGTCGTGGTCAACGCCACCGACGAATCAATGCAGGCGTATCTGCGTCAGGTGCGGGGGATTATTACCGAACAGGCGGGGCTCACCTCCCATGCCGCCATTGTCGGCCGAGAGCTGAATATTCCGGTCATCGGCAATGTCCTTGATGCCACCACCCTGTTCAAAAACGGCCAGACGGTGTCCATCGACGGCAGGACCGGGCGTATTTCCTACGGCAGCGTCTCTTCCCGATGAGCCTTGGACGAACGATCGTCATCGGTGGAGGCGCCGCCGGTTTAATGGCCGCAGGCCGGGCCGCCGAAAGAGGCGCCAGGGTGCTCCTGCTGGAAAAAATGAGCCGGACCGGGCGAAAGATCGGCATCAGCGGCAAGGGCCGGTGCAATCTCACCAACACCGCCGCGCTTGACGATTTTATGCGCCGCTTCGGCAAGAACGGCCGCTTCCTGCGCCAGTGTTTCCAGCAATTTTTCACCGAGGAGCTGCTGAGTTTTTTCGAGAGCCGCAACCTGCCCCTGGTCACCGAACGGGGTGGCCGTGTCTTCCCGGCAAGCAGCCGCGCCCTCGATGTCGTGCAGGTGCTGAACAGCTGGCTGCAGGCGGAAGGGGTCGAGGTAAAAAAAACCTCGGCCGTGTCCGCCATCCTGGTCGACCAGGGTCGGGTGACCGGGGTGGTCTGCAATGGCGAAAAGCTGGCCTGCGACAACGTCATCCTGGCCACCGGCGGCAAGTCCTACCCGCGCACCGGCTCGACCGGCGACGGCTACCGCCTCGCCGAAAGCCTCGGCCACACCATCGTCCCCCTGCGACCGGCCCTGGTACCGCTGGTCAGCCGCGACCCAAGGGTCCCCCGGATGGCCGGACTCGAACTGCGCAACGTGCAGGTTCGCCTCTATCTTGACGACAAGCGCAAGGGGCAGGAGTTCGGCGAACTCTCCTTCACCGGATTCGGCCTTACCGGACCGGTCATTTTAACCCTGAGCAGCGGCATCGTCGACGCGCTGAACAACGGCCGACAGGTGTCATTGTCTCTTGACCTCAAACCGGCCCTCGACGAAAAAAAGCTCGACAACCGGCTGATCCGCGATCTTGCCGGTCGCGGCGGCGAGCCGATCGACAGTATCCTCCGTGGCCTTTTGCCGCAGCAGATGGTGCCGATCTGCCTCGAATCCTGCGACATACCCGGGGATATCGACACGAAAAACTTTCCCGGTAAAATGCGCAGACGCCTGGTGCAGTGGCTGAAAGACGTGCGCATCGACATCAGCGGCTACCGCTCCTTTGACGAGGCAATCATCACCGCCGGCGGAGTGAGCCTGAAAGAGATCGATCCCTTGACCATGGAGTCAAAAATCGTCAGAGGGCTGTATCTTGCCGGAGAGCTCCTCGATCTGCAGGCCGACACCGGCGGTTATAATCTCCAGGCGGCCTTTTCCACCGGGTGGCTGGCTGGCTCCTCGGTCTCTTGAGGCTCTTCATCAATACAGAGTCGACCGAAATTCCTCAAAGACCCTTTCGATGGGAATAGCAAAACCGATCCCCTGGGTATCGCGAAGAATCATGGTGTTCACCCCACGGGCAAAGCCGTGTTCATCGATAAGCGGTCCACCGCTGTTGCCGGGATTAATGGCCGCGTCGGTCTGCAGATAGACCTGTCCATTGGTTTCATGCTGCCGGTAACCGGAAAAGATCCCCGCCGTCACCGTATGCCGCAGGCCAACGGGGCTGCCGATGGTGTACACCCTGTCGCCCTGCTGCATGTTGATCATGCCCGGAGGTCGCTCGATATATGCAGAGTCTCCGGCGAAAAGCGACAGCAGCGCCAGGTCGCTGGTCTCGCTCACCAGCAGATAATTGGCGCCATGTTCGCTGCCGTCAGCCAGGATAATTTTGATATCCGACGGCTGGACTTTTCTGTCAAGCCGCGCAAGCTGCCGTTGCCCTTCCTGAAACTGGGGCAATACCCGGTTCAGCTCCTCTTCGCGTCCGGCGATGATTATGGCGAGCTGACTTCGCGACGGACCCTTGGGCATCTGCTGCAAGGTCCTTCTCATCTCAGTAATTTTCTGCTGTTCAAGCTCAATCAATCGCCGGGTCGTTTCGATCTTCTTTTTAAAGTCAGCGAGTTTATTCTCATCAAATTGAACCACGTGTCGATTGGTGACAATATAGTTTTCATTAACGAAAAAGCCTGAGCCGGTACCCCAAGGCGTTTCGATGGACACTGTCGCCTGGCGAGCTCTTTCAATGGCACTTTGCGTGCTCTTGGCTGCTTGCGGAGGTGCCTGCACCTGGGCGTCCACTGGTTGTGGTTCTGCCTGCGTCGGAGTCTGTTGTAACTCCTCTACCGGCAAGGCGGTATCGACAGGTGCGGTGACAGCAATGTGGTCAAGTCTCTTTTGCTGCCGGTAAGCGGTAAAATAATATGTTGTTGCCGCAACCACGACCACCAGCAGGAAGAGCTGAAGAATTTTCAGACTATTACCTGCTTTCTCACCTGCTTTGTCGGCTTTTTCCGCAAGCAGAGCCTCTTCTTGCTTCTTACGCTCAATAACCTGGCGATATTTAGCGAATATCAGCCCGCAGGCTGCACATTCCAGGGCGTTTTTCTGTTCATGCTGGCATTTAGGACAGCGCATTGTTCACCAAATATTTCAATAAATTCGTAAAAACTTCGATTTCCGATGGATAAGTAAACAGCTTCATCCATCTATCTTATCAGGATAAATTGGCCTCTTCAATGCGTTGGCTCTCTTTTTATAAAATTCGCTCTTTTGCCCACAACTGCCTCGGAGCCTGTCCGAGAAGAGGCATTTTTTCTCGGACAACCTCTTAGCGATATTGAACCTCCACAATGGGAACTTCCCACATATCACCATGATATCGTTCCTGGTATCTCTCCTCACTCATGGACCGGTTCCGACGTATCATGGCAACAACTCGCACTCCTCCTACCCTGTCCAGAAGCCGCGACCATCCTTCCCTTGTCGCCCGGGACAGGCGGGCTACTGCAACACCATCATTATTCAGGAGTTCCAGGTTATCATTGAGGAGAGCAAGTTGAAGCAGATCACCGACCTTGAGACGAGCTAATGCCAATCTCGCGGGATGATTTTCTTTTCTTACTCCTGCGAAGTCCAGATAGAGGTCGCCCATTCCGAGCAGAGCGTGTCGTGTTACCGGCTTCTTCAAGTCGCATACAGGGTGCAGTTTACGCTGGACCACACATTCGCCGGAAAGTGTTTCGAGGTATGGGTTCCTGATTCCATCAATCCTGAACAACTGCAGGGTTTCGCGGGCACGGGTCATGGCGACATAGTACAAACGCCGCTCCTCCTCACCTTCAGCCTCAGCTACGTTCTTCCAATGTTCACCGAGCAGGAAGACGTGATCAAACTCGAGCCCCTTCACCGAATGGATAGTGGACAAAAATATGCCTCGCCCCAGGTTGCGGGACCGGCGCTGATCGGCAAAGGCCTCGTAGAGATACTCTTCGATAAGCGGAACGGGTTGCGGGGCATTGCTGGTTTCCTCGATCCAGTCAAATATCAGCCGCCTCAGGTTGGTCTGCCAGAGATTGTCGCTGGACACTTCAACCGGCAGCAACTCCAACAGGGAACTGCCGGTGAGCGAAGTATTTTTCCTTTCCCGCAGATAATCAAGAACCAGTGCGTTCTCCCGTATCCAATGCAGACCTGGAAAGTTACCTCCCCGGCCCCAATGCAGGTTCACGGGTATTGCATTGGCCTCAAACAGAGACCGGATCAAATCAAGTTCTTTCCACTCCCTGGCAAGCACCGCACAGCTGTCAAGATCGAAACCGCCCTCAACTCCCTGCAGTCTCCGCAATTCCTCCAGGACACCACAAGCCTGCTCCTGCACCCCGGCTACCTGCAGGAGCTGCACCTTGCCGCGCGTGAGCGGATCGTTGATCTGACGGTTGCCGCCGGCGGGGAGCATGCGCCGGGCCTCGTTGATTCGGATCGGGTATTCCGTCTTCATCCGGTCGGCATTATGGAGTATCAGTTGATTGGCTGCCGCGATAATATTGGCCGTCGAGCGATAGTTTTCGATGAGATAATGCTTCTCTGCCTGGTAATCTTCATGAAACCTGCGGATAAACCCAACATTGGCCCCCCGAAAACGGTAGATGTTCTGGTCATCATCACCGACGGCAAGAATGGTCAGCTTCTGGTCCTGTTCGGTAATGGTCTTGCCGGCGAGCAGCGACACCAGCTCATACTGCTCTTCATCAATATCCTGATATTCATCAACCAGAATATGACTGAACCTCCCGACCAGTGTTTCGCGTACCGAATCACTGGCAAAGCCAATGGCCTCGGTCTCCCCCTGCAAAAGCTTGACCGCATCGGTGATTACCCTGGAAAAATCGATCTCGCCATCACCTCGCCTCTCTGTCGAAACCGCAACCGATCTCCCCGTCAGACGCAACGCCAGGCCATGGAAGGTCAGGGTTGTCACCCCGTTCATATCGGCACCGACCAGCTCCTGCAGCTTTCTGCGCAGGCTCATGATAGCGCCACGATTGAAGCAGAGTACCAGTATGGCTTCAGGGTTTACCCTCTCCACCCGCAGCAGATAGGCCGCCCGGTGGGTGACAACCCGGGTCTTCCCCGATCCCGGACCGGCAAGCACGAGCATGTTTTTCTCTACAGGAGAGGCGACAATGGCAGCCTGGGCCTTGTTTTTCAGGTCATCGACAATACGGATATAGGACTGCTCGCTGGTGGCTCGCTCCAGCACCTTCTTTCTCCCAGGAAAATAGCGCCCGACAAAGTCCTCCTTGTCATCATTAAAGTAGGACGCCACCAGGCGCATGGCGGTGCTGATTTTCTCCAGCGCCTGTCTTGCGTATTCGTTCATCACATGAATCTGGAAATTGCGCTCGGTGTAGTGGGTCTTGAGCGGCGAAAAATCAGCGGTGGTATACCTGCGGCCACTGATATCGGGCAAGAGCTGCAGGGTCATCGCCTGCCTGAATACCGCCAACCCCTGCTGCAGCTCGATTACCCGCTGCTCATGTATAAAGGTCAAGGCCCGCTCTGCCACAGCCAGCGGTTTTTTCAGCTGGGAAAAGAGGAACAGGTCCCCTTTCAGTCCTTCGACGATGCCCTCCAGGGTAAACTCGACCAGCAGGTTGGCATTGGGCTTCTCTTCCACACTGACGTTTGCCTGGATCACCTGCAAGGCGATGGCGGCAGCCTGCTGCCGTATCCGCATTGTGGCAATAATGGACTCCCAATCTCTCTGCAGGTAGACGACAAAACAGTTATTGCCCCTGGCGGCGAGACCGATTGATCCACTTTGCCCGGCCAGCCCCTTGCCGTCCCTGGCCAAGCCGTACAGAAGCTGTTTCAAGGCATGGGAGGTGCTTTCAGAATACCCCTTATCCACCACCCGCTGATTGACCTGCCGCAGGTCGAGTTCGAGTGGCTCGTTACGTTCCGCATCCGGGGCAAGTTCCCTGAGAACATTGAGGAACTCTTGCTCAAGGGCGCTGATCTGCTGCAATCTGAGAAATGAGTTGTCTTTGACCTTGAAACGAATGTAGGCTGACAGGGTCATCTCTTTCGAGAGAAATCCTTGCTCCGCCATATCGTACAGAGTGCGCAGGACCCGCTGGGACTCCGTCTCATACCTGCCATCCCCTTCCGTGGTAGCAAACGACGACAGTGATGCCAGCTCATCGGCACTGAATCCTGAGGCAGAACCTTCTTTCGACATCAGCGCCTGCAGAATATCAAGCCACCTCTGACGCTGACGCGCCGACAAGCCAAGGTTGGCAATTTTTCGGGCCGCCTCCTCTAAATCCCTGACTAATATCTTGCCCTGGAAAACTTTCGTGTTGTTCTCGTTGCGAAGAAGAAAACCGGCCCGCTCCAGCCAGGCAACGGCGGTCCTCACTCTGGTATCCCCGTCATGAAGATCAGCGTCTATTTCGACATCATCGCGCCTGAGCAGTTCCCCTGCGGTCAGAACCACCTCCCTGTTGCCCCTGGATGCCGACCGGATTCCCCGCAGCATCTGGGCAATCTCTCTTTTGGTCAGGCGTGACATGGAACTGAGTTGGAACTGTTTTTCGATATCCTGCTCATCAAAGACCAGGATGCACTCCGCATCCTGGCGGTCTCGTCCCGCCCGGCCTGCCTCCTGCAGATAATTTTCCAGCGAACCTGGGATATCGGCATGCAGCACCAGGCGCACATCATCTTTGTCTATGCCCATGCCAAAGGCATTGGTGGCACAGATCACCGGTATTTCCCCGGCGATGAATTGCTCAAGGATCCGCTTTTTCAGTGATGAATCCAGCCCGGCATGAAAGGCTTCCGCCGTATACCCGGCATCCTGCAGGAACTCGGCAAGCCGCTCACTATTCTTTTTTGTGGCACAATAGATCACCACACAGCCCTTGCCGGTAAATCGCTCCTGCAAGATGCGCAAAATGGTCGCCCTTTTCTCATGCCGGGTAACCGAAAACACCTCGTAATGCAGGTTGGTCCGTTCATGACCGCCTTCAAACCTGCTCACTCTGAGACCAAGCTCACTCTGGATGGTATCGACAATCTCTGCCTTCACATCCCGTTTGGCGGTGGCGGTGAAACACTGCACCGGCGGGATCTGTGCGCTGTTTCTGGCGGCAAACTCCCGAATGAAACGGATGGCGTAAAAATAATCGGGCCGGAAATCATGACCCCACTTGGAGAGGCAGTGCGCCTCATCAAACACCCAGGCCCCGATCTCGCGCTGGCTGATGGTCTCGACAAAAGATCGGTTGCGGAGCTGCTCTGGTGATGCATACAAAATGCCTATATCCCCCAGCCGTACGCCTTCCATCACTTCACCCCGTTCCGGCATGGTCAGCATGCCATACAGGGCTGCTGCCAGCCTGGTGCCGGTCTGTTTCGAGAAGTTGTCCACCTGATCCTTCATCAGGGCCTGCAGTGGCGACAGCACGATTGTCAGCAGATTACGCCGCTGGTAGCGCATCAGTCCAGGCAGCAGGTAGCAGAGGGATTTACCGCCGCCGGTGGGCAGGACAGCAAAAAGCGTGCCGTTGCGCGCCCCCGCTGTGACGACCTCTTCCTGCAGACTTATGCCCTCGGCAGTGGCAGGCAGGGGCCGAAAATCCTCAAAGCCGAAGAACCGGTGCAAGAAGGTGCGGGGATTATGATGTTCCCGGCAATAGCCGCATTTCGGATCATCGCAGCCATTTTCCCGCAAACCATGAAGTAGCACAGATATATTTGGAAAATGATGGCGCACCCAGGGCGGCAGCACCGAGTTGCCACCGGCCACCGACAACCAGGCAACCACATAGGCCAAAAGCGGCTGCTGAAATCCGGTTGTGCCGTCACAGAGTTGTTCCACCAGTCGATCAACCGCTGTTGCACAGGCATGCTTTTTGGCAAACCAGCCAAAGGCTTCATAGAGATCATCACCCTCAAGCAAGGGCACTCCTATCGCCGCCAAGGCCGCACCGGTTCCGGCCAGCTGCGCGTCAGTCGCAAGGAAACTGCGATAGAGAACTGGAATGTCAGACGATTGCGCAAGTTGTCCGGCAAAGGCCTGCCACTGTTCGGCAAAGACCCGTCCGGCCAATTTGGCATCCTCCACCGGATCACTGACACTGTCGCGAACCAGCTGGTAATCTTTCACCAGCCGATGATAGGGATTGGCCGGATAGGCCAGCGGTGAGAGATAGAGGGTGTCGATAGCCGGTTTGGTGAGAATCCCAAGATCCGGGACCAGCTCTTGCAGCTTCGGGATGTCATGGGAGAGGATATTGTGACCAAGCAGATAGCCCGCATCCCGGCCGAACTCGTTGAGTTCTGCCAGGACACTTTTGCTGATAGGTCGACCGACCGTGGGGCGAAACGTCTTCTCTCCCAGCACCGCGCCGAGGGAATAGACCACCTTTTTCTCGTTGATCTCGATATCAAAGAGGAGGCAGCGGTTGAGAAAATCCGTTATGGCCGTTTCCATCGGTCGTCGCTCAGCCTCCTGGTTTACTCCGCGGCCGTAGTTCTACCTGGCAATGGCTGGTTGACTTGCGATAACAACCAATCATTACCAGGGATCACGTTCAGACAGCTGTTTTTTATGCATTCAACCCGCCCCTGGCCTCGCAATTGGACATAACCTCTATTGGCTCACCTTTGACAAACACTAGACGTTTTCATATCTCATCAAACAAGATGGCCTGTCATCATAACATCTTAGCTATTAACCGCAAGATTTCTTCATGTAACTTGTCAGAGAGGTATGGACAGAAGCGATTCATCCATCTATCTTATCAGGATACATGGGCCTCTTTAATGCGCTGGTTCTCTTTTTATAAAATTCGCTCTTTTGCTCACAAAGACATAAATGGTTCTTCCAATCAGCAATAGTGTCTCTCTTCCCATGCACGAGATTACCCTGACGCCCATCCGGGCTCAGGGTGCCGGAGGCCAGAATGTCAACAAGGTATCGAGTGCCATTCACCTTCGTTTCGACATCCGTGGCTCCTCCCTACCGGAATTTTACAAAGAGCGACTGCTTGCCCTGAACGACAGCCGGATAACCGCCGAAGGGGTTATCGTCATAAAAGCCCAGCAGCACCGAACCCAGGAAAAAAACCGGGAAGACGCCCTGGCGCGACTGGCCCTGCTTATCCGCCGGGCGGTGCATACGCCGAAAAAAAGAAAGCCGACCCGGCCTTCCGATACTGCCCGGCAAAAGCGTGTCGACAAGAAAACCCAGCGGGGAAAAGTCAAGAGCCTGCGAAAAAAGGTCTCCGACTCCTGATCCTGCACTTGCCTCCATCACACTACAAACTATTTACCCGAAAAAAGGACGAAAACAATGAACAAGAGAGACTATCTGCACGACGCGGCCACCATCATGGAATGTATCAAAAAGGGTGCTTTTCTCACCGTCAAGGCCGGGGAGCAGCTCAACACCATGACCATCGGCTGGGCGACCATCGGCTACATCTGGCAACGACCCGTTTTCATGATTGCCGTCAGGGACTCACGGCACACCTTCACCCTGCTCGAACAGACAGATAATTACACTGTGTCCATCCCGGTGGGAGAGGGGTATAAAGAGGCGATCATGTTCTGCGGCACCAAATCCGGCCGCGAATTCGACAAGTTCAGCGAATGTGCCTTAGCCACCAAACCGGCGCAGCAGGTCCAATCGCCGATCATCGACATCCCGGCTATCCATTATGAATGCACAATCATCTACAAATCGACCATGGACCACAATTTCATGGACAACAGTCTCGAAAAACTCTACCCGAAAAAAGATTACCACACCCTCTATTTTGGTGAGATTGTCGCCTGCTACGAAACCGTTTAACGGCCATCCCCACCTTCTGTTTGCCCGGCACACTAGGCAAACAGAAGGTGAGTGGCAAAAGAATGCGCTGTAACACCCTCTTATCGCACATTGTTTTTCTTGCAATATTTTTTTGGACACAGGCCTTGCGCAGGACTTTCCCGACGGATTCCGTGACAAAACCGAAGGGCCTCTTCGATATAAACCTTGCAAAGTGACGACAGTTCTGGTATTTAGCCAGGTTCTTTATAGTTAGTGTCAGACCAGAATATAGATTTTTGGGGAAGTTGCGCAAAACCTGGACGGACACGAACACATCGGCCGCTGAGAACCGCTGCATGGTTTTCATTATTGGGAGGCCGATACTTCTTTCCTGGGCAGGCTTTACACAACAAGTTCTTCTTTTGGAATCAACCCATTTTATCTATAGGTATTTCTATGTCTTCCGAGTATGAATCAACGCCGTTTTCTTTTGCCGATTTTGACCTTGCCGCACCCCTTCTTCAAGCCGTGAACGAGGCCGGGTACGAAACCCCGACACCTATCCAGAAAGAGATGATCCCCCATGTGCTGGCGGGCAGAGATGTCGTCGGCCAGGCGCAGACCGGTACCGGTAAAACCGCTGCCTTTGCCCTGCCGCTTCTGTCCATGCTGCAGCCGACGAAGGACAAGAGCCCGCAGATTCTCGTCCTTGCCCCGACCCGGGAGCTGGCTATCCAGGTGGCGGAATCGTTTACCGACTACGGCAAGCATCTGAAAAATTTCAATGTCCTGGCAATCTTCGGCGGCCAGGATTACAACATCCAGCTGCGCCAACTGCAAAAAGGTGTGCAGGTCGTCGTCGGCACCCCTGGCCGGGTCATGGATCACCTGCGTCGCGGCACACTGAAAGCCACGGCCATCCACAGCCTGGTCCTCGACGAAGCCGACGAGATGCTGCGCATGGGTTTTCTCGACGATGTCGAATGGATCCTCGAACAGCTGCCAAACAGAAAACAGACCGCACTCTTTTCGGCCACCATGCCGCAGAATATCCGCAAGATCGCCCAAAAATATCTGCACGAGCCGGTCGAAATCACCATAAAAAATAAAGCGGTCACCGCCCAGACCATCAACCAGCGCTGCCTGATTACCGCCGGCGGCCTGATGAGCAAGGTCGAGGCCCTGTCACGAATTCTCGAGGCCGAAAGCTTCGACGGCGTCCTGGTTTTCGTGCGCACCAAAATACAGACTGCGGAAATTGCCGAACAGCTCACCGCCCTTGGCTACCTGGCCGCTCCCCTGAACGGCGATATCCAGCAAAGCCAGCGGCTGCGCACCATCGACCAGCTGAAATCGAAAAAAATCGATATCCTCGTCGCCACTGATGTTGCCGCCCGAGGTCTTGACGTTGAGCGGATCAGTCATGTGATCAATTTCGACATTCCTTTTGATACCGAGTCCTACATTCACCGCATCGGCAGAACCGGTCGGGCCGGCCGCAGCGGCGAGGCGATTCTGTTTGTCAATCCGCGTGAACAGTCGATGCTGCGCTCCATTGAACGGGCAACCCGGCAAAAGATCCAGACCATGGCCTTGCCGTCCATCACCGACATCAACAAAAAACGCATCGACAACTTCAAAGAGAAAATGACCGGTGCTCTCCTCGGCGATATCGCCTTTTATGAGAAGCTGATCGAAGAATACCTGCAGGAGACCCAGGCGGATCCGCGCCGACTGGCGGCGGCCCTGGCCATGCTCACCCAGGGCAACACCCCGCTGTTAAAGCCTGAACCGAAGTTCGCCCCCATGGCCACGACGGTAAGTCGGCGCAGCGCCCCGGAAAATCGTCGGGGCATGGCGGAAAACCGCCGCACCAAGGTTGCGGAAAATCGCCCCAGGGCCAGAAAAAACATGGCCGTACAGCTCCCGCCGGAAGAGGGCATGGAGCGTTTTCGTATCGAACTCGGCAACGACCAGGGAGTCAAGCCGGGAAATATTGTCGGGGCCATTGCCAACGAAGCGGATATCAACAGCAAATTTATCGGCCGAATTGCCATCTATGACAGTTACAGCACCGTCGACCTGCCCTTCGGCATGCCCGAGGATATCCTGCGCGTACTGCAGCGGGCCCGTATCGGCAGCAAGGCGATGAAGTTACAGAAGATAAGCGACGACGCATCGATTGCTGCACCGCAAGCCGTCGTGCAAAAGCCGAAAAGAAAAAGTACCGAAACAAGAAAAAAAGACCAGCACAAAGGTGTGTCGGCAAACGCCGCGCTCTAACCACTTATGCTGCAGCACACCTTCTGTCACATTCCCGGCATTGGCATGAAGACCGAAAGAAAGCTCTGGGAGGCGGGCATTACCCAGTGGGCACACTGGCAGACGCCATCTCCAATCCGGTTGCCTGCGGCTGCCCGACTTGATGCGGCCAGGGTGCTTGACGGCTCCCTGGCCGCCCTGGAAAACGACCCGATTTTCTTCACCGGGCGACTTGCCAGCACCGAACCCTGGCGGATTTTTCCGCATTACCGACATCGCACCGCCTACCTGGACATTGAAACCACCGGCCTCGACGATTATGCCGAGGTGACGACCATTGCCCTCTATGACGGCCACGAGGTGTTCACCTATGTCAACGGCAGGAACCTCGATGATTTCGCCGATGATATTCAGCAGTACCAGGTGATCGTCAGCTATAACGGAAAAAGTTTTGATGTCCCTTTTCTCGAGAGATATTTTCGTATCCGGCTGGAGCAGGCGCAGATCGACCTGCGGTATGTGCTGGCCCGGCTGGGCTTTAAAGGCGGTTTGAAGGGCTGTGAAAAACAGCTGGGCTTACACCGGGGCAACCTTGATGGCGTTGATGGCTATTTTGCCGTGCTCCTCTGGCAGCAATACCGGCAAAACAACGACGAACGCGCCCTGGAAACCCTGCTTGCCTACAATATCGAAGATACGGTCAACCTGGAACGGCTGGCCGTTGAGGCGTACAATCGAAATGTTCTCGACACCCCTTTTGCCTCCGAACTGCTGCTGCCCTGCCCCACGCCTCCGCCCAATCCCTTCGTCGCCGATTATGACTGTATTGCCGCGATAAGGCGCAGGCTGCCATCGTATTGGTGAAAATAGGGCTGAACACAGCGATTACAGGTCGATTTCCATCCCTTCCCGGGCATAAAACACCTCGGTGTCGCCGAATTTTCCCGGCTGACAATACATTTTCGCCAACTCATCCAGCTGGGCATCACTTCGGTCCGGATCATGGTGGAACATGGCAAGTTTTTTCACCCCGGCCCGGTTGGCCGCAGCGATAGCATATTCCATCGTCGTGTGCCCCCAGTTGATCCGCCCGCCGTACTCGGCATCGGTATACTGTGCATCGTGGATAAGCAGGTCGGCGCCGGCAAAGAACTGTTCGATCGCCAGGTTCTGCTCCATGGCCACCTCCCTGCCCTCGAAGGCCATGGCCTCGTCGTAGGCCGGATGGTCCGGGTCGGTAATGAAAAGATTGCGAAAGGGTTCGGTATCGTAGCAGGTGCAGACCACACGACCCTCGTATGCAAAGCGATAGCCGAGCGCGGTGATCGGATGGTTAAGCAATTTGGTTGCCAGGCGCAGACCACCGCCCAGATCTCTATCCGGATCCTCCTTGAGCCGGACATATTCGACATCGGAGGCCAGCTCCCCTAGATTTATGGGGAAGTAGCGATATTTCATCTGCCCGCCGACAACCTCTTCTAGAGGATCATCCTCAAAAGACACCGGCCCATACACTTTTAATTGCGTGCCGGGAATATAGATGGGCGTAAAAAAAGGATAGCCCATGATATGGTCCCAGTGGGTATGCGACAAAAAGATCTCCGCCTTGATCGGCCCCTTCGGCAGATCGTTGGCCATGAGGGCGTTGCCGAGCAGGCGAATACCCGACCCGGCATCAATAATGACTATCCTGTTATCCGGCCCGACCCGCAATTCGATACAGGCAGTGTTGCCGCCGTATTTCTGGGTCGTTGACCCTGGACTGGGAATTGACCCCCGGACCCCCCAAAAGCGAATCTTCATTTACGAACCTTCATGTGTGCTCCGGGTTAAATGTTCAGAAAGATCTCGGCTTTTTGTATTTCTTCGACCACCCGGTTCCCTATGCCGCAAAATTCCTCCCAGGAAAGACCGACCTCGGTCAGCAAAGGGCCGATCTCTTCTTCTTTGGGAAAAGGATTGCCGGCAGAGCCATGATCAAGAATATTGGCATAGACATTACCAAGAGCAACGCAGGACAGCTGTTGCCCCAGTTGTCCGGTGAGACCTTTTACCTGATGGTGGCTGCCAATACAGGTACTGATAACCTGATTGAGTTTCCATTTTTCAGCAATCATCAGCCCAACTTCCTGGTGGTCGATGCCCATGACCTCCAGCTCCACTTCATTCAAGGGCAGCTGCTCAAATCTGGCAATGTTCAGCACTTCAATATATTCGTCGCCGAAGGGAACCTTACCGAGATCATGCAGGAGCCCGGCAAGAAACAGCTCTTCCCTTTCCATGACCGGGATGCCTTTTGCTTCGCCAAGCAGTTTGGCACTCACTCCCGCGCCGATGGAATGGGCCCAGAACTTGGTGGTCGGCAAGGCACGGGATTTTTTGACCCCGGCAACACTGCGGATAATGGCGGTACTGAGGGCCATATTTTTCACGGTGTTCATGCCGAGCATAGTAATCGCTCTGGTCAGCGAGGTGACCTTGTTGACCAGGGAGTAATAGGCCGAATTGATCAGTTTCAGTACCTGCCCGGTCAGAACCGGATCAAGGGAGATAACTTTATTCAGTTCATTCGGTGACGCATCGGTGCGGCTGCAGATCTCCATGACCTTGCCGACCGTTGTTGACAGACTGGGCATCTTTTCAATAAATCTGTCAATATCCCTTCTCTGTTTGTCTTTATTTATGGCCATAACTTCAGTGAAAAGAATCGTACCCGTGCACCGGAAAACATGAAAAACAGCACATGCTCCGCACTGCAAGCATTTGCCGGTGCCGCGGACATGCGCGTGATGCGGCGGTCATTACTGCAAAACAGTGTATCGAAAGAAGCCGGCAAGGTCAAGATTCGAACGGACACCACCGTTCTTTGTCAACGTCGTGCTGCTTCCATTTTCCCCCCACGACAATAGGCCACGGCTTGCCTGTAGGTCAGTTGTTTGCCGCCAAATATATCCAGCGCGCTGCCGATAGTGACATCTATTCGATCCTTCCCGGCCTCTTGCACCAGCTGCAGATCGGATAAATCTCTCACTCCCCCGGCGTAGGTAGTCGGCAGAGGACTCCACTCGGCCAGTTTTTCCACCAGCTCGCGGTCGATGCCGGCGCATTTTCCCTCGACATCGGCAGCGTGAATGAGAAATTCATCACAGAATCCGGCCAGTTCGGCCAGAACATCCGCGGCAAGGATCACCTCGGTGAATTTCTGCCACCTGTCGGTGACGATAAAGTAGGCATTACCTTTTTTTCGACAGCTCAGATCGAGGACAAGCCGTTGTCGGCCAACCGTGTCGGCCAGTTTTTTCAGCCGGGCCATATTGATCTTACCGTCTTGAAAGACATAGGAGGTAACAATGACATGCGAAGCACCTTTGTCCAGCCAGGCTCCGGCATTGTCGGCAGTAATGCCTCCACCGAGCTGCAGGCCGTTCGGCCAGGCGGCAAGGGCCTGCTCGGCGGCCAAATTATTGCCTGGTCCAAGCATGATGACATGTCCCCCGGTGAGATTATCCGCCCGATACAGCTGCGCAAACCACGCCGCTGATTTTTCGGCGACAAAATTGGTCTGCACTGCCTCCGGGACGGCATCGTTCAACGTCGAGCCGACAATCTGCTTCACCACGCCGCCGTGGAGATCAATACACGGTCTGAATTTCATAGCGTCACCTTCTCCATACTGGACATATCGAGTAGGGTGAGGTGGGTTAATTATGTCCACCTCATCCCTCTCCCAGAACCGTACGTACGGGCCTCGTATACGGCTCCTGTTTATTTTCCTTCATATTGAAACAGAAATACCGGTTTTTACAGCACTGATATCAAAGAGCCAATGATCTCTATGCAAGCAATCATTGGGGATCGCGTAATGGCTCAACGGACAAGCCGCGTTTGCCCAGGAGTTCATGCGAATTGAATCAAACTCACCAGTATAGCCACGTTGCCTCAACTTGCGGTGAAGTCTCTTTGGCTTTTTCCACAAGTTCAACTGAATGGCTCGCAAACGCCTTCGTATCCACGATGACAGCGTGTGCAATACTCTACTGCAATTAGCTATCCGATAATAGAATGCAAAACCCCGTAATACAGGATTAAGATCGTCAATGATCATATCCAGATTGACCGGGATATTTCGCCTTGTCATTGCTTTCACTTTCGCCTTGAAGGACTTTATCTTCCCTTCTTGGATCTGGGTATAAGAGGAGCATATCAACACTCCAAGGAACTTTATACCCTTCCTACTATGGGTGATATGGGTCTTTTCTCGGTTTACCGTGAGAAGCAGATCTTCTTCCAGATAACTGCTCGCTTTGGCAAGAGCATTTATTGCTGCTTTCTCTGACTGACAGAGGATCAGAATATCATCCGCATAACGGACAATTCGGTGTCCACGCCCTTTCATGAACTGATCGAAAGAGTCAAGATACACGTTGGCAATCAGCGGGCTGATAACTCCACCTTGCGGACTACCCGTCTCGCTGGCCTGCCATTCATCTCCTACCATAACCCCGCTTTTCAGAAACTTCCCCAGTAAAGCCAGAATACTCCCGTCTTTTATCCGTTTACGAAATGATGCAATTATCAGATCATGATCCAGCGTGTCAAAACATTTGGACAGATCCATATCGACAACCCATTTCCGCTGATACTCACGGATAAACAGTGTCGCTTTGGTTATTGCATGGTGGCAGCTGCGACCAGGACGGTAACCATAGCTTGACGGATGAAACTCCGGATCAAATATTGGTTGGAGAATATCAAGCAGAGCCTGCTGTACTACACGATCACGGACTGCCGGGATGCCAAGCAACCTCACTCCTCCTGCCGGTTTGGGTATCTCCACCCGACGCACTGGCTGGGGCTGGTAGCTCTTCTCTCGTAATTCCGTCAAGAGTTGATCTATGTTGCTGGTCAACGATTCAGCAAAATCTTTTATCGATTGGCCGTCTACGCCGCCGGCACCTTTCGAAGATTTTACCTTCAGGAACGCTTTGACAAGATTACTCCTGTTTAACATCCTGTCGTATAAACTATACCAGACTTTGACCATTTCTCTTGTCCTGCGTTTTCGTCTTCCTGTTTAACATACAAACTTTGGATCTTCACAGAAATCCTGCTGCCTTCTAGCCCAAGGGCAATGTACAGTGGGGGCTTCTGCTACTCCATTGAACAGCCAAAATCAGCAGAGTTCCTTTCACGGTGTACCGCTGATAGCGCGCCTCGTTCCGTCGAACGACTTATGTCCAGCTTGTATGGTTTACCAAGCTCCTGAAAACCTTCAAATAAACTTCATCCCTTCGCAACTGATATAACTTTTGGCCATATCAGCTCCAGACGAACAGGCCGCCTGGTCATTCCGGTTTTACCCTCCACACTGTTGCCAGCTTTCACAGGCCGGAACTTCATCACTACTACGGAATCATCTGCCACCTCACATCGCTTCGGTTAGCCTTGAGTTACCTCTTGTACCTTCCTATCCCTGCAACTACATTGACTTATGGGAACAATGCAAGGCTTCCCCGGTTAAGGCGAACTCCCTGCGAGCAATCGCATCCTCAAACACGCTACGGGACTGACCAGGTATCGGGCTTCACGCTATTTTGCACGTTTACCCTCCCGTAACGCCGAATCAGGTTCGCTTACGCTATGTACCGCTCACTTCCTATCGCTTCCTTCAGACCCTGCCGTTACCAGCAACGCCCTTGCGATTCGGATTGTCTTCCCCCTGGTCGGGGTGACACCTGCGTTCCGCAGGCTGGGTTTGCCCGCCATGCCGGGCAAACAAAAAAACGGGATGCTTTTTCAGCATCCCGTTTTTCATCCTGCAATCCTTCCATGAGCCGACTCCGGCAAAAGGGCCTTCTCAGAAAATTTTCTAGACCCTAGGAGATTGGCCGAGAATAGGCATTTTTTCTCAGATCAAGGCATTTCAGAAAAATAAGCACAGCCATATACATAATATTGCGAGCATTATTTTTCTGAAATAACGCGGAGCCGGGGAAAAAGGGTATTCTCGGTTAGTCTCCTAGACCTGTTTGATAAGCATCGTCGATGGATCAAGCATCAGCGTGGAACCGGGATCAACCGAACAGGTGTCACACTTGACTATATTCAGTTTCATGGAATCCCCCTCAGGTTTGATCAGCAGGATGGTATCGAACAGCATATCCACTTCATGACAGGGAGCCGGAACACCGTCGAGGCTGACTCGCTTGTCATCCCGATGGCTGAGTGCCGAGAACCAGATCATTTTCAGACCGCGCGTATTCATGAAATCGCGCAGCTCCTCAAGAGATTCCTTGTCGTTTTTTTCAAAATCATACCCGTCAATGATCAGACATTCCGGCTTATAGATATTCTGCTGCACCAGGTCATCCAATCTTTCTTCGAGCTTGGCCTTGGAGAAGGAACTCTCCTTGAAAGTCATAATCATGCGATTTTTCATGACTTCCGGTATAGACTCAATTTTCTCTCCATCGGTCAGCAGGGAAAGAATGTCATCGTACCAGGTTCGAGTCTTATCGACTCCCTCGCCGATCGACACATGCAGCACTTTATTGCCGAGCAACATACAATCGAGGGCGAATTGCACCAAAATTGCAGTCTTACCCAGTCCGGCCCTGGCCATAACCAGGCCCATCATTGCCTGCCCCGTTCCGCCCGCCTTTTCCTCGAGCCCAAGAGCTCGAAGTGGATTATTAACTATCAGCTCATTTCCCATGGCAGTTCACCTTTTTAAATTCCTTTCAACCTGCATCGTTCGTGCAGTCGTTCGTATACTGTTACCGTCTATAAATACAGTCTATCAATTCAGTCTACCAAATCAGGCTATCAACAGACTCTAGTTGTAATCTGAAGCAGAAAGTTTATCAACTGTTCTTCCGCTCGTCCTGGTACTCTTTAACCAGCTGCTCACTGACACTCTTCGGCACCTGCTTGAAGGTGGCAAACTCCATGGTGAACTCGGCCTTGCCCTGGGTCAGTGAACGGAGGGTGGTTGAATAGCCGAACATCTCGGACAGCGGCACCTCCGCCTCAACAACCGAGTAGTTGCCTTCCTCGGTGGTACCGATAATCATGCCGCGTCGCTGATTGATTGAGCCCATGACCGAACCCTGAAACTCGGAGGGTCCCTCAACGGCAACCTTCATTATCGGTTCCATGATAACCGGTTTTGCCTTGAGATAACCTTCTTTGAAGGCACCTATGGCAGCCAGCTGAAAAGCCACATCGGAGGAGTCGACGGCATGGTACGCACCATCATTGATGACACAGCGGACGCCGGTAATCGGTGCACCGCACAGTGATCCCTTCTCAATGGATTTTTTGAATCCTTTATCACAGGATCCGATAAATTCACGGGGAATAACCCCACCGACGATACTGTCGACGAATTCGTAATCGCCTTCCGTAAACGGTTCCAGATAGCCCGCAACCCGTCCATACTGCCCAGAACCACCGGTCTGTTTCTTGTGGGTATAGTTGAAATCCGCCCGCTGGGAAATGGTCTCACGGTAGGAAACCTGTGGGGCGCCTACCTCGACCAGGGCGCCGTACTCGCGCTTCATACGTTCGATATATACTTCCAGATGCAACTCGCCCATGCCGGAGATAATGGTCTCGCCGGTTTCATGGTCGACAAAGGTCTTGAAGGTCGGATCTTCTTTGGTAAACCGGTTCAGCGCCTTGGACATATTGACTTGCGCCTTATTATCGACAGGTATTACCGCCAGGGAAATGACCGGCTCGGGAATATGCATCGAGGTCATCGAGCAGGAGATTCCCTCGGAGGTGAAGGTATCACCGGAGGCGCAATCGATACCGAACAGGGCGACGATATCCCCGGAACCGCACGAATCAATCTCTTCCATCTCGTTGGAATGCATGCGGCAGAGACGGCCGACTTTCACTTTCTTGCCGGTCCTTCTATTGAAGATCGTGTCCCCTTTATTCAACGTGCCCTGATAGGTTCGCGTATAGGTCAGCTGACCGTAGCGTCCGTCTTCCAGTTTGAAGGCGAGCATAACAAGAGGATCCTTGGGATCATTGCTGACCGGGAATTCTTTTTCGCCGTCATTCAGATCAAGGGCCATATTGACAATATCCGTCGGGCAGGGAAGATAGCTCTCCACGGCGTCGAGTAACGACTGAACGCCCTTGTTCTTATAGGCTGAACCAACGAGAACAGGGGTGAATTCAAGGGTAAGCGTTCCTTTACGGATGGCGTCATACACTAATGCGGGATCAACCTCGCCACCTTCGAGCAGGGCCTCCATCAGCTCCTCGGAGAACATTGACACTTCTTCGAGCAATGCCTCGTGCTTTTCCTTGGCTTCTTCCAGCATAGCTGCGGGAATCTCTTCTATGCGGATATCCTCCCCGCTCTCCCCATCGAAATAAACCGCCTTCATGGTGATAAGATCGACGACACCTCTCAGGTCACTCTCTAAACCGATCGGCATCTGCAGCAGATGGGCGTTCAGCTCGAGTTTTTCCCGCAGCTGCTTGGTCACTTTTTCAGGATTGGCACCAGTACGGTCGCATTTGTTGATAAAGGCAATGCGGGGAACATTGTAGCGGGTCATCTGCCTGTTTACCGTGATTGACTGGGACTGCACCCCGCCAACCGAACAAAGCACCAGCACGGCTCCATCTAAAACCCTGAGAGCCCGCTCAACTTCAACGGTGAAATCAACGTGGCCCGGGGTATCAATGATATTAATGTCAATATCTTTCCAGGAGCAGTAGGTTGCGGCGGACTGAATGGTAATACCACGCTCTTTTTCAAGTTCCATGGAGTCCATCTTTGCCCCGACACCGTCTTTCCCGCGTACCTCATGGATCGCATGGATCCTCTTGGTATAAAACAGGATACGCTCGGTCAAGGTGGTCTTTCCCGAATCGATATGGGCGCTGATACCAATATTTCTTACTTTCGATAAATCCTTACTCATGGCTGCTGTCCTCTGCAACGTTGCAACCGGCTTCCATCCGGCCTCGCTTATAAAAAGCTGTGGGAAAATAAAAAAGTAAGGAGTTGCAGCAAGCTGCAACTCCTTACTCAACTGACTCAACGGGTACTTCTATAATACATGGCCACCATAAAATGATGTCCATTTGGTAGTTGCTGCACACGAACAACCCTTCTTAATACATTAAGTGTCAGATAAAAGCTATATAAAAAATCACCCCTATCATCTTTATATTCCGTTATTCTTGCTTCCCCTTTACCGGTGGTAAGTAATATCTCTCTGCGGCTTGAACTACCGCTTGTCGTACGATAAAGCAACAACAGCCGTTGGCATGGCAAAAAGCCCGCTATACAAAAAAAATCGTTGACAGGAAAAATACTTTCTTGTAAATAGGAATCATTATTGTGAAGGCAATAACTCAGCTGTGTTCTTTGGACACCGCCCTCGACACCCAAACCCATATATGGAGGATTACATGAGTAAAACCATTGAAAACTTAAAGGCTGCATTTTCAGGCGAATCACAGGCCCGCAATAAATACACCTTTTTTGCCAACGTCGCCCGCAAGGAAGGATATCATTACGTCGCCAAAATTTTTGAAGAGACGGCCTTTAATGAAATGCGTCATGCCAATGATCACTTTAAGCTTCTAAATGGAATCGGCGATACGGCGGCAAATCTGAGAGAGGCCGTTGAAGGCGAAGATTATGAAACCGTGACCATGTATCCTACTTTTGCCAAAGAGGCCGAAGCAGAAGGAAATATGGAAGCCGCCATGCTGTTCAAGCAGATTGGTAAAATTGAAGCGGAACATCGCGAACGATACAAAAGGTTGCTTGAAATGGTGGAAAAAGGAACTGTTTTCACCCGCGAACAACCCATCAAATGGCGCTGCTCTCTCTGCGGTTACACCCATACCGCAACCGAGCCACCAGTAAAATGCCCAAGCTGTCAGCATCCGAAAGAGTTCTATGAACCTGCCGACATGGATGTCTAAGCTATAACTAAAAAATCCCGGTTGTGTGCCCGCCGACACAACCGGGGTTTCAGCCTTTTTTCCCTGCTGGTCAAATCCCTCCGTATCACTTCCGCCCCTTAGGTCGCACCGGCGCTATGGCCTGCTTGGGCTTTTTCGGTTTCTTCGGCTTTTTCGGACGCTGGGGTATTGGCCGGGTTAACGGGACGTTATGCGTCGGAATAAAACCGTCCTCCACCTCGCGCACCAGCGCCTGGCCGATGAGACTCTCGATTGCCGCGAGATGTTGCACCTCATCGGCACTCACCAGTGAAACAGCCTCCCCCGCCACCCCGGCCCGCCCGGTACGGCCGATGCGATGGATATAATCCTCGGCAACCTGGGGCAGATCAAAATTCACCACCTGGGGCAGTTCATTGATATCGATACCCCGGGAAACAATGTCGGTTGCCACCAGGACGCGAATTTCTCCCGCCTTGAAGGCGGCGAGGACGCGGCTGCGCTCCTGCTGCCCCTTGTCGCCGTGCAGCGCTGCGGCGACGACGCCGTCGTGCTCCAGCTTCTGCACCAGCCGATCGGCGCCGTCGCGTGTTCGGGTAAAAACCAGCACCTGCTGCCAGCCCCGGTCGCGCACCAGGTGACTGAGCAGGCCCGCCTTCCTCTTTTTGTCGACCTCGTACAGGCACTGCTCGACACTTCTCGCCGGACTGTTTTTCGGGCCGACCTCTATCCTCAGCGGGTTTTTCAGCAGCGTCTCAGTCAATAGGCGGATCTCTTCGGAAAAGGTGGCGGAAAACAGGAGATTTTGACGTTTTTTCGGCAGCAGCGCGATTATTGCCCTGATATCATTCAAAAAACCGAGGTCGAGCAAACGATCCGCCTCGTCGAGCACCAGCGTCTCCACCTGGGCAAACCTGACGGCATTCCGGCCATACAAATCAAGCAGTCGTCCCGGGGTCGCGACCAGCACATCAAGGCCGCGGCGCAGTTTCATCATCTGCGGATTAATCTTCACCCCGCCGTAGACCACCCCCGAGGTCAGCGACAGATATTTGCCGTAGATTGCCACACTCTCGGCCACCTGTACCGCCAGCTCACGGGTCGGCGTCAGGATCAGCACGCGGATATGATTGGCCGGCACGGCCCTGCCGCCGGCAAGACGCTGCAGCAGGGGCAGGACAAAGCCGGCGGTCTTGCCGGTGCCGGTTTCCGCCGCGGCCATGACATCTCTGCCGGAAAGCACCGCCGGCAGCGCCTTGATCTGAATCGGAAAAGGAGCTCTATAGCCCTGTTCACCAAGAACACGAAGGAGAGGTTCGGAGAGGCCAAGATGAGAAAATGACATAAAATGGTTTTGCGCATTGAGGTTATTGGAAAAAGACTTACAACAGACGGACATTATCGAGAAACAGCACACGCCGCTCCTTTTGCTGCACGACAAAAACGCCGAAACCACGGATTTTCGTCACATCCATTGGGCGCCCCTCGGGCGCGGCAAGAATATCCGCCATGGGGATGATAATTTCATTCCACCCCTCGGTCAAAAGGGTACGGCCATTGTACCGATTGCCAAAGTTCTGCATTTCGCCTCGGTGGAGAGCGTCATGCACACGGTAATGCAGGGTCAGAGGGTGACCAGGATTAAAGACATGAAAGGCCAGGGCGCGTCGGCCCTGCCAGTCGCCGGGAAAATACTTTAAGGCCACCCCGGAATATTTATCGGTGGTCAGGGTGATCCGCGCCGAAGAGTTGCCCTGCACACGCGGCAGCGTCACCCGCGACAGCTCAACCCGGTCACTTGCCCAGCGGCGCAGCTCAATCGAAGTCTCAAACCCGGCGAGCAGGGGGAAATCCCGGCCACTGCGATATTCATCGACCAGAACGCGGCCAAGCGGAACGAAATTGACACACACAAGAGCAATCGACACCACCACCGTGAGCGTCGCCTGCAGGCGAGGCAGGCCTCGACCGGCCCGCCAGAGCAGGGCGGTGGCCCCGCCCATCAGATCCATGCCGACATCGCCCCAGGAAAAGAACCGATCAGTGATAAGCAACTGCAGCAACTCGGTGCCAAAAGCAAGGCAGGTCACGGTGAGAAATGCGGCGCCTATTCGGAAATAAAGCGACCGATGCATGGAACACCAGTAGCTGTCCTGCACCAGAATGAATACTATAAAAAAGAAGAAATGGCCAAGATTCCACAGCTCCTTCACTGATCGTCGACTGTCATAATCCGGTCCGCCGACGAAGAAAAAGGGCAAGGCCAGCAGCAGTATATAAAGGAACCACCTCCGCTGGTCTTTGATCATATTGCGCACACCATTCCTTGTTGGAGAAAGTATTTTGTTGTTTTGTTCCGGCTGTCTTATTGGTAAAGAAGAACAAAGAGCCACCGCACCGGTGACGAATTCAATTGATATACTGCCAAAAAAATATAATAAAAGAACAAAATAAAGTAGGTTGTGTCAAAGGGCCGCATTGGTGCGAAGCCAGGATGCGCATGTACACACGCATGTATATTCTACCCTCTCGTGTCACTTAGAAATAACGCTTACCTCTCAGCAACACTTGCATGAAAGACAATTGTCCATATTTAATCGAATTACAGGGCATGACCAAGGCATTTCCCGGCGTGCTTGCCAACGACGCGGTTGATTTAAAAATAAAACCCGGTGAAATTCATGCCTTGCTGGGGGAGAACGGCGCCGGGAAATCCACTCTGGTGAAGATGATCTACGGCATCCTCAGACCGGATGCCGGCACTATCCTGTTCAATGGCAGGCCGGTGACGATAGACAGCCCGGCCCACGCCCGCGACCTCGGCATTGCCATGGTGTTTCAGCACTTTTCGCTGTTTGATTCCCTCTCCGTCGTCGAAAACATTTCACTGGGAATAAACCGGGCGGTTGATCTGAAAAAACTGGCCGGTGAAATTACGGAAATATCCGAACGGTACGGCCTGCCTCTCAATCCGCATCGGCATGTCTACACCTTATCCGTCGGCGAGCGGCAACGCATTGAAATAATCCGCTGCCTGCTGCAGAACCCTCGATTGCTGGTGATGGATGAACCGACCTCGGTGTTGACCCCGCAGGAAGTGCAGAAATTGTTTTTGACCTTGAATCGCCTGGCCGAAGAGGGCCTGGCCATCCTCTATATCAGTCATAAACTCGATGAAATAAAATCCCTCTGCCACCAGGCGACCATCCTCCGCCTCGGCAAGCGTATCGGTACGGTCGCCGTCGATACGGAGAGCACCTCGTCGCTGGCCATGATGATGATGGGCGAAGAAATGGAAAAAATTGCCCGGGGCCAGTCGGTCGCCACCGGAGCAATACGCTTGAAGGTCGACAACCTGACGCTGCCGGCAATGGATAATACCGGTATCTCCTTAACCGATATCCATCTTGAGGTGCGCGCCGGAGAAATCGTCGGCATCGCCGGTGTTGCCGGCAATGGCCAGGATGAACTGCTCAAGGCCCTGAACGGAGAAGAGAGCTGTCAATCGGCGGCGAGTATCATGATCGAAAACCGGCCTTCCGGTAAACTTGGCCCCAACGCCCGACGCAAGGCAGGCATGGCCAGTGTCCCGGAAAAAAGACTGGGTCATGGGGCCATCCCGGACATGGATCTGGTCGACAATGCCTTTATGACCGGATTTCAGCGCATGGGCCTGCTGGCAAAAGGCCTCATCAATTACTCGAAAACCAGAAACTTCGCCCAGAAGGTCATCGCCGATTTCGGGGTGAAGACCGCAGGCGCCAAGGTGCCGGCCAACAGCCTGTCCGGCGGCAATCTGCAAAAATTTATCATCGGCCGGGAACTGACCCAGCAGCCGGATATCCTCATCGTCTCCCAACCGACCTGGGGCGTTGATGCCGGGGCGACACAGACGATACGTCAGTCGCTGCGTAAACTGGCCGACAGGGGCGCTGCGGTACTGGTTATCTCTCAGGATCTCGACGAATTAATGGAAATGTCCGACAGAATCGGGGCAATCTGCGGGGGGCGCCTATCGCGATTTTATCCTACCGCGGAAATGACCGTTGAAAAAGTCGGGCTGCTCATGGCTGGTGTCTCGCTGGAAAAAGGAGATGCCCATGTGGCCTCATTTAGTTAGACGCCGTCTTCCTTCCAAAGCGATGGTCTATCTGTCGCCGGTGCTCGCCCTGCTGCTGTCCATGCTCGCCGGGATCATCCTCTTTCTCATTATGGGTGTTTCCCCCCTTGGCGCCCTGCACGCCTTTTTTATCGAACCCCTGTCAACTGTCTATGGCCTGGCCGAGCTCGGCGTCAAAGCCACCCCGCTGGTCTTGATCGGGGTGGCCCTGGCCTTGGGGTTCAAGGCCGGAGTTTGGAATATCGGCGCCGAAGGCCAGTTAACCATGGGCGCCATATGCGGCGGGGTGGTGGCACTGTATTTTTATGGCCAGGAGGGTTTTTATATCATCCCCCTCATGTTAGCTGCCGGCGTTCTCGGCGGCGTCGCCTGGGCGGCCATCGTCGCCTTTTTGCGCGTCCGCTTCAACGCCAACGAGATTCTCACCAGTCTGATGCTCAGTTACGTCGCCGGGCTGTTGTTGAACATGCTGATGCACGGCCCCTTGAAAGATCCGGAGGGTTTCAATTTCCCCGAATCCAGGCAGTTCAGTGACTCGGCATTGCTGCCTCTTCTGCAGGAAGGAACCCGCCTGCATATCGGCGCCATTATTGCCCTGGTCGCCGTCGGCCTGGGCTGGCTCATCCTCTCCCGAACCCTGCTTGGCTATCAGATCAAGGTTGCCGGCTCCGCCCCGGCGGCCTGCGAACATGCAGGCTTCAGTCACGCGAAGATCATCTGGACGACCCTGCTTCTCGGCGGCGGCATGGCCGGATTAGCCGGAACCATCGAGGTTGCCGGCCCCATCGGCCAGTTGCTGCCGAACATTTCCCCCGGCTACGGCTTTACCGCCATTATCGTCGCCTACGTCGGGCGACTGCATCCGCTCGGCGTGCTGTTTGCCGGGTTATTGCTCGCCTTAACCTATCTGGGCGGAGAAACCGCACAGATTCAACTCAATTTACCCGTCGCCGTGACCGGGGTGTTTCAGGGATTGCTGCTGTTCTTTTTACTGGCCAGTGATGTCCTGATCCTCTATCGTCTGCAATTCGGCATGGCTGCCCCGGCGGTGGAGAAAAGCTGATGGATTTACTTATTCCGGCAATGTTAACGATTATCACCGCGGCAACACCGCTGCTTTTTGCCGCCCTTGGGGAAATGGTCACGGAAAAATCCGGGGTATTGAACCTCGGGGTGGAAGGCATGATGGTGATGGGGGCGATAATCGGCTTTATTACCGTGCACGCTTCCGGCAGCGCGACCGTGGCCATTATCGCCGCCGTCCTTGCCGGGACATGCATGGCGGCAATTTTTGCCATGTTCGTGCTTACCTTCCACGCCAGCCAGGTGCCTACCGGCCTGGCCTTGACTATTTTCGGCATTGGCCTCAGCGCCTTGATGGGTCAGGGCATGGTCGGTATCGCCTACCAGGGCATGCCTAAAATTGCCATCCCCGGTCTCGCTGCCCTGCCGGTTGTCGGCACCCTGTTTTTTCAACAGGATTTCCTCGTCTACCTGTCAATCGTCATGGTTGCCGCCATCCATTATTTCTTGCATAAAACCCGGGCAGGTCTCATTCTGCGCGCCGTGGGCGATTCCCATGATGCCGCCCATGCCATGGGCTACTCGGTGATCAAGATCCGATTCATGGCGATACTGTTCGGGGGGGCCATGGCCGGACTGAGCGGAGCCTACCTGTCACTGGCCTATTCGCCGATGTGGGTCGAACAGATGACCGCGGGTCGCGGCTGGATTGCCCTGGCCCTGGTGGTTTTTGCCTGCTGGCGCCCCGGCCGCGTCCTGTTTGGCGCCTACCTGTTCGGCGGCATTTCAATTTTGCAGTTACATGCCCAGGCGCTGGGCATCGGCATCCCCTCCCAGGTCATGTCGATGCTGCCGTATCTGGCGACGATCCTGGTTCTGGTGATCATCTCCAGGGATGTTTCCAAGATCAAATTAAATGCCCCGGCAAGCCTGGGCCGGCCGTTTCATCCGAGTCGTTAATCCAAATGTTGTGTATTGGCAGCTGTATTTTTTATCATTAACTTTTATCATCTAAAAAAGGAGAAAACATGCTGAGAAAAATGGTATTTTCATTGATGTTCGCCGCGACCCTTGCCGTCGGCAGCAGTGCTTCCGCGGAAACGAAAGCGGCTTTTGTCTATGTCGGCCCGATCGGCGATCATGGCTACAGCTACCAGCATGATCAGGGCCGTCTGGCTGTGGAAAAAGAACTGGGCATCAAAACTTCCTATGTCGAGAGTGTCCCGGAGGGAGCGGATGCGGAACGGGTTATCCGTCAGCTGGCCACTGCCGGCCACGATATTATTTTCACCACTTCCTTCGGCTTTATGAACCCGACCCTGAAGGTCGCCAAGCAATTTAAAAATATCAAGTTTGAACATGCCACCGGCTACAACCGTGCGGACAATGTCAGCACCTATTCCGCCCGGTTTTATGAAGGCCGGACAGTACTCGGCACCATTGCCGGCAAGATGACCAAATCAAATGTCGTCGGATATATCGGTTCTTTTCCCATCTCGGAGGTTATTCGCGGCATCGATGCCTTTACCCTGGCCCTGCGCAAAGTCAACCCCGAGGCAACCGTCAAGGTTATCTGGGTGAACTCATGGTTTGATCCAGGCAAGGAAGGCGATGCCGCCAAGGTCCTTATTGACCAGGGTGCCGACATTATCACCCAGCATACCGACTCACCGGCACCTTTGCAGGTCGCGGAAAGCCGCGGTGTCTACGCCTTCGGCCAGGCCTCGGACATGAAGGCCTTCGCCCCGAAAGCGCAACTGACCTCGATTGTCGATAACTGGAGCAACTATTATATTGACCGGGTCAAGGCAGTGATGGATGGCACCTGGACATCGACCGACACCTGGCATGGCCTGAAGCAAGGGATGGTCGAAATGGCGCCGTACGGCGAGGCCGTTCCGGCTGATGTTCGTCAAGCGGCCGACGAGGTGAAGCAGGCGATTATCGACGGAACCCTGCATCCGTTCCAGGGTCCGATCAAGAACCAGAAAGGTGAACTGGTGGTCAAAGCCGGAGAGGTTATCTCCGATGAAGAGCTGCTTGGCTTGAACTGGTATGTCGAAGGGGTTGAGGGCAGTATCCCCAAATAATCAGACTACCTCCCAGCACCAAATCTGCTTCCCAAAACGCACGGTCTGCATGACAGATCGTGCGTTTTTTTCGTCAATGGGGACCGCGTCAGATAACCCCGAGCAACATCTTCGTCGCCACGACAAGGAGCAGCAGGGCGAAGATGCGCTTCAAGCGGTCCACCGGCAGACTATGGGCCAGTTTGACGCCGAGCGGCGCGGTCAGGACACTGACGGCGGCAATGCCGACCAGAGCCGGCAGATAGACATACCCGACACAATATTGCGGCAGCGTGGCGACATTCCAGCCGTTGACGATATAACCGACGGTGCCGGCTATGGCGATGGGCAGGCCGATCGCCGCCGAGGTGCCGATGGCGTGATGGACCGGGATATTGCACCAGAGCATGAAGGGTACCGACAGCGAGCCGCCGCCGATACCGACCAGGCTGGACACTACGCCGATACCGTTGCCCACGCCGAACATGCCGAGTTTCCCCGGCAGTTCACGTCCGCCTTTCGGCTTTTTATTGAGCAGCAGCTGCACCGCCACGACGTAGAGAAAGATAACAAAAAACACTTTCAAGAAATTGGTCGACATGGCCGAGGCAAATGAGGCGCCAAGAAAGGTGCCGAGGAGGATACCGGCGACGATCCGCTTCACCACATGCCAATGTACCGCGCCCCGCCTGTGATGGGCCATAAAGCTTGACACCGAGGTGAACATAATACTCGCCATGGAGGTGGCCAGGGCCAGATGCATGGTCAGCTCGGCAGGAATATTGTTGAGAGCAAAGACGTAGACGAGCATCGGCACAATGACCAGGCCTCCGCCGATACCGAGTAACCCGGCGAGAATTCCGGCAATGGCGCCAACGGCACAATAGGTGATGAATGTGAGAAGCATTATTTCGAAGATGTAAGTTTTTACGAGTTATGAGGGATAAGCCTTACGTGTGACCGGCTATTGTATCGCTAAGCTTGGCGCATTGCAAGCAGGACGAGCAGTTCCATGCAAACAAGTCTGGAGAATACACAGTATTTTACTTAGCCATCCTGTAATCCGCCTCGTAAAAACTTCGATTTTCGATGGATGCGTCAAAAGCTTCATATTGGAGGCGTGCAATTTTTCTATTATTTCGGCGTACTGAAGTACGTCGTAATGATAGAAAAATTGTAACAATGAACAAGATGAGGAGTTTTTACGACGCCATTAAGGGTGACATTTAGACAATCGGTCATTATTATCTGCGACTGTGCGCATTTCGTACACCCATATATCTATAAAAAATTTAGGCTATAACTTGAGTTCAACTACCTCCACTGCCGCTAGCCAGACCGAGACCAGGCGGGTGCCCTTTTCACAGCTTCGTGAGCTGCTGCTGCCCACCTACCGCAGCCATCGCCTGCGCCTGGCCGTCGGCTTTGCCGCCCTTGTCCTCGTTGATCTGCTTCAGCTGACCATCCCGCGAATTATCAAATATGCGGTCGACGGCCTGGAAACGATGACCATCTCAACGACGGGGCTGCTGCGTCTTGGCGGGCTGATTCTCCTCATTGCCGCTGGGGTGGTCGCCTTGCGCTTTGTCTGGCGCTACTTGATCATCGGCTTTTCCCGTCTGCTCGAGCGGGCGGTGCGGAACCGGATATTCGCCCATATTCTCAAGATGGACATGCCGTTCTTTGAAAAACACACCACCGGCGACCTGATGGCCCATTCGAGCAACGACCTGGCCGCCGTGCAGATGGCCTGCGGCATGGGTATGGTCGCGGCCATCGACGCTTTGGTCATGTCTCTTGCGGCCATCGGTTTTATGATCGCCATCCATCCCCTGCTCACCCTGCTGGCCCTGCTGCCGATGCCTCTTCTGGCCGTGTCCACCCGCATTCTCTCCGGCAAGCTGCACAAACGCTTTGCCACGGTGCAGGAACAGTTTTCCGCCCTGACCGAATTCTCCCGTTCAACGCTCATCTCCATCGGTCTGATCAAGGCCTATACCATGGAGAATTTTCAAACCGACCGATTCGGCCGAATCGGCAAGAAATATTTTCGCAGCAATCTTCGCGTTGCCGCCATCCAGGGGCTGATCAGCCCGCTTGCCACCCTGGTCGGCAGCCTCGGCATGCTGATGGTTCTCTATTTCGGCGGCCGGCTGGTCATCGACGGCAGCATCAGCCTCGGCGATTTCGTCGCCTTCATCACCTATCTGTACATGCTCATCTGGCCGATGATGGCCATCGGCTGGGTGGCCAATCTGGTGCAGCGAGGGCTCACCTCCCTCGGCCGCATCCACGAACTGGTCACCAGCCGGACCGTGCTGCCGGACCCTGTACTGCCGACCGAGCCGGCAATGTTCCGCCGGCCGGGTTTTGCCCTCGAAAATCTGACTTTTTCCTATTCTGCCGACTCTGCTCCGGTGCTGAAAAATCTTACCCTTTCCCTTGGCCCGGGTATCCATGGGATTACCGGCCGGACCGGTTCCGGCAAATCAACCCTGTGCAAGCTGCTCGCCCGGCTGTATCCGGTGGCCGACGGGAAACTCTTTTTCGGCGGCGTCGATGTCAATCAGCTGCCCCTGCAGTTCATCCGCTCGCACATCGGCTATGTCGGCCAGGAGCCGCTGCTGTTTTCCGATACCATTGCGGCCAATATTGCCCTCGGCCGGGAGGATGCCAGCCGGGAGGAGATTATCGAGGCCGCCATCAATGCGGCCATCCATGACGATATTCTCACGCTGCAGGACGGCTACGACACCATGACCGGGGAACGCGGCGTGAAACTTTCCGGTGGTCAGCGGCAACGGCTGGCCCTGGCCAGGGCTTTGCTGTGCGACCGGCCGGTACTGCTCATCGATGACGGGCTGTCGGCAGTCGATGTGGCCACCGAGCATGAGGTTTTCGCCGGTCTGCGACGGCACTTTGCCGGAAAAACCGTTCTGATCGTCTCCAATCGCATCAAGCTGCTGTCGATGACCGACCGCATCATCATCCTGGCCGATGGCACGATAGAGTGCCAGGGCAGCCACGAGCAGCTGCTTCTGGAAAATATTCTCTATCAATCGATGTTTGATAAACAGATGACGCAAAACGGCAGCAAGGAGACGTCGCTGCCATGATGGACTACGGCTACAGTGAAAAGGGGCAGCAGGGTTCACTCAGCGATTTCCATCTCTGGCAAAGGATCTTTCACTTTTCCGCGCCGTACTGGCTCGGCCTGGCTTCTGCCGTGCTCATCTCCATACTCATCACCTGGGCGACCCTGACCCTGCCCTATCTGGTACAGACCGCCATCGATAATCACATTACCGCCTCGACCGTGTCGACCGAGGAGCGACTGGCCGGTCTCGGGATTACGACGCTGCGCTACGCTCTGCTTATCGTCGGCATCTTCTTTGCGTCGTTTTGCCAGATTCTCATCCTCGAATGGGTCGGTCAATCGGTGATGCACACCATCCGGCAGCATCTTTTCCGCCACCTCCTGCATCTCGATCTACGGTTTTTTAACAATAATCCGATAGGCCGACTGGTGACCCGGTTGACCAACGACATCCAGAACATGAACGAGATGTTCACCTCGGTCATCGTCACCCTGTTCAACGACCTCCTGCGCCTGGTCGGGATACTCGCCCTGCTGTTCTGGATGAATCCCCGGCTGGCCGGCCTGATGGCCCTTTTTGTACCCATTGCCCTTTTTGTGACTATTCTCTTTGCCCGGCTGGCCCGGGAGAGATTCAGGGAAATACGCAGCCAGCTGGCCAAGCTGAACAGTTTTCTGTCGGAGATCATTTCCGGCATCGCCATCATTCAGCTTTTCGGCCGACAGAAATCGAGCAGGGAGACCTTTGAACAGCTCAGTGAAGGCTTTCTGCACCGCACGCTGCGGCAGATCAAACTTTTCGGCTTCTTTATGCCGCTCACCGAATTTATGAGTTCCGCCGCCGTGGCCATTATCCTCTGGTATGGCGGCGGTGAAGTCCTGCAGCAGCGGCTGACCCTGGGCGAACTGGTCGCCTTTATCTCCTATATGCGCCTGTTTTTTCAACCGCTCCGGGAGCTGGCCCAGAAATATTCCGTCGTCCAGTCGGCGATGGCCTCCGCCGAACGTATTTTTCAGCTGCTTGACACCAAAAGCGAGATCAGGCAGCTGCCGCAACCCCAAAAGCTCGACAAGGTAGCCGGCCGGCTCGAATTCAACCATCTTCGTTTCGGCTACAGCCCGGACAATCCTATCCTGCATGACGTTTCGCTCACCGTCTATCCTGGACAGACCGTGGCCCTGGTCGGCACCACCGGATCGGGCAAGACAACCCTGGTCAACCTGCTGCTGCGATTTTATGACCCGCAGCAGGGAGCCATCCGCATCGATGACCAGGATATCACCGGCCTGGATGTGCAGCAGCTGCGCACCATCGTCGGCGTCATTCTGCAGGATGTGTTTATTCTGCAGGATACCCTTTTTGCCAATATCGTCATGGATACCGGCTGCTCACGGGAGAAAATTCAGGCAATTCTCGACCAGACAGGCATGAACCGTTTTGTCGACAAACTCCCGTCGGGGCTGGATACGGTTATCGGGGAAGGGGGACTGGAACTGTCCACCGGGGAAAAACAACTGCTCTCGTTTGCCAGGGTGCTGTGCCGCAACCCGGCCATTGTCGTCCTTGATGAAGCAACGGCGGCCATCGACACGGAATCGGAGAATATCCTCGAACAGGCCATAGCCGACAGCTTCAAGGGCCGGACCTCGCTGGTCATCGCCCACCGACTGTCAACCATTCGGCGGGCGGACCATATCGTGGTCATGGCCCATGGCAGGATCGTCGAGCAGGGCAGCCACGAGGAACTGCTGCAGCACGGCGGACACTACGCCCATCTCGTGGCCATGGACCTGGAACAAGAGCATTCATCCCTTTAGGAGACACCAAGATAGGCCTTTTGCACCTCCTCATTATCCCGCAGATTGGCCGCAGTATCGGTGACGGTGATCTCGCCGGTCTGCATGACATAGCCGCGATGGGCGATGGACAGGGCCATCAGGGCGTTCTGCTCGACCAGCAGGATGGTTGTCCCGTGGTTGTCATTGAGTTCCTTGATGATATCAAAGATCAACTCGACAAGAATCGGCGCCAGCCCCATCGACGGTTCATCGAGCATCAGCAGATGCGGATTCATCATCAGACCGCGGGCGATGGCGAGCATCTGCTGTTCGCCGCCGGACAGGGTGCCGCCGAATTGATCGATACGCTCCTTCAAGCGTGGGAAAAGCGAGAAGCCATATTCCATCCGCTCTTCAACCAGCCTTCTGTCGCTAATGGTAAAAGCGCCCATTTCCAGGTTTTCCTTGACCGTCAGGGTGGGAAAGATGCCGCGCCCCTCCGGCACATGGACCATCCCCGAATGGACAATCTGATGCGGCTCTTTTTTCGAGATATCCTTTCCCATAAAGATGATCCGACCCTTTTTCGGATGCATCATGCCGGAAATGGTCCGCAGGGTAGTACTCTTGCCGGCGCCGTTCGAGCCGATCAGAGTGACGATCTCTCCTTCGTTGACCTCGACGGATATGCCCTTCAAGGCATGGATCTGGCCGTAGTAACTGTGGATATTATCTATGTGCAGCAGGCTCATTTCATTTTCTCCTCATGCTGTCCGGCTACAGCTCCGCGGCCCAGATAGGCCTCGATGACCCGGCTATTGGCACGGATTTCCTGCGGCGTCCCCTCGGCAATTTTTTCCCCATAATCCATGACGCAGATGTCTTCGGAAATGTTCATGACAACGCGCATATCATGTTCGATCAACAGAATAGTTATGCCCATGTCCGCCTTGATATTGCGGAACAGGCGGATGATATCCTCCGTTTCCTGGGGATTCATCCCGGCAGCCGGCTCATCGAGTAACAGCAGCAGCGGATCGGCGGCAAGCGCACGGGCAATCTCCAGCCGGCGCTGGGCGCCATAGGGCAGATTTTTCGCCAATTCGTTTTCCACCCGCTTCAGGCCGACATAGCGCATCAGCTGGATCGCCTTTTTTTCCGCCGCCGCTTCTTCTTTTTTGAAACCAGGCAAACGAAAAAGCGTCTGCAGGGGCGACTGCTGTAAATGGATATGCATGCCGACCAGGATATTTTCTATAACCGACATATCCGGAAAGAGGCGAATATTCTGAAAGGTCCGGGCAATGCCGCGCGCGGCGATCTGATCCGGCCGAAGACCGACGAGGGATTTACCGTTGAAGGTGATGGTCCCGCCATCGGACTTATAGATGCCGGTCAGGGTATTGAAAAATGTCGTTTTCCCGGCACCGTTCGGTCCAATTATCGAGACAATACGGCCTTTTTCGAGCGAGAAGGTGACGTCGCTGATGGCTTTCAAGCCACCAAAGGTCTTGGTCAAATTGTTAATTTCCAGTAAGGCCATGGTCACACCCTCTCCTTATTTGGTCTCTTCCATTTCGATTTCGCGTTTGCGCCGGGTGGCGGGAATCAATCCGGCTGGACGAAAGATCATCATCAGGACCAGGATAAGGCCAAAAAGCATGCGCTGGTATTTTGCCGGATCAAGCTGGGGCGACAGATCTTTCCAGGCAAAATTGATAATCGGCATCACCGCGTCGCTCTGCCTCAGCTCATTGAGATAGAGGGAAAAGCCCTGCAGCACCTGGAGATTGAGAATAGTCACCGTCGCTGCACCAAGGATGACCCCGGGAATACTGCCCGCGCCACCGAGAATAACCATGGTCAGCACCCCGATCGACTGCATGAAAGAAAACGATTCCGGACTGATAAAGGTCCTGCTCGCGGCAAGTAACACGCCCATGACCCCGGCAAAGGACGCGCCGACGGCAAAGGCGGCAAGTTTCATCTTCACCAGGGGAATGCCCTGGGCAATGGCGGCGGTTTCATCTTCACGTACCGCTGTCCAGGCACGGCCAAGCTTCGAGTCGTCCAGACGGCGGGTGACAAAAATGATGACGATGATGACGATCAGGGCAAAAATATAAAACATCAGGTTATACATGTCCGCGGGCGTCACATCGTGGCCGACCACGCCGCGGAACACGGCATTAAACCACTCGACCACCGGCTCCGGCATCGAAGGGCGCTGGATGGGGGTGATACCCTGGGGGCCGTTGGTGAAATTGAGCGGTTTATCGAGGTTGTTGGCGAGCACCCTGATCACTTCGCCGAAGCCGAGGGTGACAATCGCCAGGTAATCCCCACGCAGACGCAACACCGGCAGCCCGAGGAGGATGCCCGTCAAACCGGCAATGACCACACCGACGAGCAGGAACATATAAAAGGCATCGCCCGGCAAAAGAAACGGCAGGTCCGACGGCTGCGTACCGGGGGCAAAATGCAGCACATAAAACTGCTGCGACCCGAAAAAAGCCCAGAGATAGGCGCCGACGGCATAAAAGGCCACATAGCCCAGATCAAGCAGTCCGGCAAAACCGACGACAATATTCAGGCCCAGGGCCAGCGCCGCGAAGACACTGATCTGAAAAATAACCTCCAGATAGAAGATATTTCTGACGCCGACAATCGGAATGATAACCAGCGCAAGAATGGTTCCGGCGATCAGCTTGAAACGCAGGCTGGTTGTAAAGAAATAGAGCGACATAAACGAGGTCATCAACACCAGAAAAGCGAGATTTGACCGCGGCTGGCTATAGACCAGCAGAGTGCCGGCCAGGATATGGCCAATGACGATCAAGTACGGCCAGCGTCCCTGATTTACCCGGTTGAACACATCTTTGAGGAACAACGAAATCATGCGACTCTCCTATGCTTTCTGAGCGACGTTTTTGCCCATCAGCCCCTGGGGGCGGAAGATGAGAACAAGTATAAGAATACTGAAAGCAAAAATATCCTTGTATTCAGACCCCGCCGCACCCATGGTGAACACGCCCATATACGATCCGGCAAAGGTTTCCAGCATACCGAGAACAATCCCGCCAAGCACCGCGCCGGTCATATTGCCGATACCGCCGAGAACCGCGGCAGTAAAGGCTTTCAAGCCGGGAAAAAAACCGACAAAGGGATCGATGCGGGTAAATTTCAAGGCATAGAGCACCCCGGCGGCTCCGCCTAAGAGACCACCGACCAGAAAGGTAAGAGAAATGATCCGATTCACATTGATACCCATCAGGCCGGCGGTCGGACGATCCTGGGCAACCGCCCGCATCGCCTTGCCGACCCTGGTGGCATTGACCAGGTAATTCAGTCCGACCAGCATCAGTACGGCGGAGACGATGACAATGATCGACTTCACCGAAATACCCAGGGTGAGCTTGGAGGTGCCCATGGCAATCTTACCGAAGATAATGCGACTGTCAAAATTACCAAAGGTGGGCATGATCCGGTTGAACTGGCCGGAGGTCAAACTTTCCACCAGACGAATAATATCCTGGAGAAGAAAGGAGACACCAATCGCCGAGATAAGCGGAACCAGGCGGGACATGCCGCGCAGGGGTCGATAGGCAACCCGTTCGACGGCGACGGCAAGACCACCGGCGGCAATCATCCCCAGAAGGATGGCGAGAATGAGATAGGCATAGGCCATACCCAGCGAGGCACCAGCCAGAATCCCCAGACCGTCCAGGGCAATGAGCAGCTCCACGCCGACAAAAGCGCCAACGGCAAAAATCTCGCTGTGAGCGAAATTTATGAATTCAAGAACCCCGTACACCATGGTATAGCCGAGGGCGATGGCGGCATAGACAAAGCCGATAGTCAGCCCGTCGATGATGACCTGGGGCAGATTGAGCATGGTATAGGTAAACAGGCTGACGTTGTATTTGTCCATCAGGCTCACGCCGACGGCGGTATCGTCTAAAGCCAGGGCAAGAGCAATAGCGATAGCCGACATGAACGCTGCGCTGCCGCAGGAAAAGGCCATCATCTGGCCGACAGGCCGCACCAGTTCATACACATTTATGCGCTTTAGGAATCGTATCATGATTACTCCCTAACGTTAAAAATCTACCGGCCCTCTGCGGGGCAGAGGGCCGGGCCAAGAACTTAGGAAGTCTTACTGAGGAGGGGCAATTTCAAGAGTCTGAACAACCTTATTTTCGCTCCATTTGGCAGGATCCTTTGATACAACCTGGATAACAAAATAGAGCGCCTTTTCGGGATCACCAATATCATTGAAGGTAAAGGTACCGGTGATACCCTTGAATTCCTTGAGGGCGCGAACTGCCTTGGCAACAGCCTCACGGGTGGGAACCGCATTATCCGCGGCCTTTGCCGCGTCCTCTATGGCTTTCAGGCTGATAGCCATGGAGTCATACGCCTGCGCGGCAAAAGGCTGCGGTGTTGCGTTGTACTTTGCTTCAAAATCCTTGATGAACTTTGCCGTTCCCGCATACACGGAAGCCGGGCCGGAAACGGTGGAATAGAACGTTCCGCCGCCGGCAATCAAGGTGTCGCCGCCGATCTTCGCGGCATCGGAGGAATCAAAACCGTCATCGCTGAGGAAGATGCCTTCATAGCCTCTCTCACGAGCCTGCTTGAACAGAACGGCAGCCTGGAAAGCCATGCCACCAAAATAAACCAGGTCCGGATTACCGGCAACCACCGGGGAGAGCAGCGCGTCAAAGTTCGCTTTTTCTTCCGTTCCTTCAAAACCAAGAACCTTCATACCGTTTTCCGTGGCTCTCTGTTTGAAGAATTCGGCAATACCCTGGCCATATGCGGTTTTATCATGGACAACAAAGACACTTTTTACCCCCTTGGAGCTGGCAAAATCGGCACCGACCACGCCCTGAACATCATCACGTCCAACGATACGGTTGACTTCCAGGTAGCCGCGGGTGGTTACCTTGGGATTGGTGTTGGCCGGGGAAACATTGACCAGACCCGAGGTATGGTACACCTCGGAAGACGGGATCTGCACCCCAGAGTTGTAGTGTCCGACAACGGCGAGAATGGCCGGATCGGAGACGATGCGCTTGGCATTGGCGACACCGGCATCCGGGTTGGCCTGATCGTCGAACGGGGCCAGATCAATCTTGAAACCCATATCAACCAGGGGGCCGCCCAACTGCTCGAGGGCCAGTTCCGCACCACGTTTGATGTCCACACCGATCACCGACTGGTCACCGGACAGGGGAGACTGTGTAGCAATTTTAATCGATTTGTCGGCGGCGCCGACTGAACCGCACAGCGCAAGCGATATGCCTGCTGCAACCATCATTGAAAAGACAGAAAACCTGCGTTTCGACATACTTTTCTCCTCCCTGGTTAACATCATTTATGTTTGGTTAACCATTGCCGTTCCGTTGTCATGACCCAGCACAACAACGGCAATCCGGTCAATGGCACCCTCTGTGACCATGCACGTTCACACAAACAACAATCAAGAGATCCGCTGATAACCTAGACACTTGCAGCAAAACCAGACTTTCTTTTCATTTACCGAGATGTGGCCATTATTAGCTGATAAGCTGTACCCACGCAACAAAATTAGCGGTTTTGGCCGCGGAAGTATCATTTTTTCTGATATTTCACAAAAGTGTAATATAACAGTGCTGATTTTACAATTCTGTCATAAAAAACAAGGAGAAAGAGTGGCGGTGGATGCGGCATGCCATTCTGTTGCCACCCCCTTAATTACGCAGAGTCGCCTTCAACCTGGCCGGCTGCAGGAGAAGGTCAAAGGCATCGCGGATATCCGTACAGACTATGTCCGCCTGCAGGATCGCGGCCATACTTGCCCCCTCCTCCTGGATCAGCGCAATGCCCAGCGCTGCGCTTTTCAGCATGAGCCGATCATTGCGGCCGTTGCCGATCGCCGCCACTTTTTCCTCTCCGAGGGAACGAACATAGGCGTCCTTGAGGCGGTCCTGTTCTTTTGCCCCGATAATATGCAACGCACAGGGCAAACCAAGCAGTTTCTGTGCCACCGTGCCATGGGTATCGGCGGTAATGACATGCAGTTGCACATGACTCGCCAGCTCGGCCATTTTTTCCGCCACCCCGTCAAGCAGATCCCCGTCCAGTGCCAGAGTGCCGTTATAGTCGAGCACCAGATGCGACAGTCGCAAAGTCACCGCACCAGGTATATCCACCTCTATCATTTTCTACCCCCATGTTATTTTTACCGGTGTGTACCTGATCCCCGGAAAGCCACAAGAGAAAGCCCATACAAAATCGGATGACAAGATGGCTAAGTAAAAAACTTCATATGCGAGGCGTAAGATTTTTAAATTATTTCGGCGTACTAAAGTACGTCGTAATGATATAAAAATTGAAACAACGAAGTAGATGAAGAGTTTTTACGACGCCATCAGCATTTTCCTTGCTTTTCTGGGGTAATACAAGCACTTTATGATGAGGTTGGCAAAAAGAAAGTCACTTTCTTACCCGAGAATTCTCTTATCACAGCACATTATGCAACCACAGAACGAAGTCAGCGACGAGGAATTAAAGAAAGTCATTGCCGATTTTCTTGACCAGGGCCATGTGGACAATATTGTTGCCATGTTCCGCCGTGAACCGAAATATTATGCCTGGACCGGAGAGCTCCTCCGCGACGAACGGTTCAGCGTGCGCCTTGGCGTCAGCGTCCTTTTTGAGGAACTGCAGGCAATCCAACCCGAAAAATTACTGCTCGCCATTCCCTCGCTGGCCGAACTGCTTCTGGCCGATGAACCGCTGTGGCGCGGCGAGGCGGTGTCCATTCTCGGCATCATCGGCACGCCGGAGGCCCTGGCGCAGATCCATCGTCTGCGCAACGATCCGAGTGCGCAGGTGCGGGAAATGGTTGCACTGGTACTGGAAGAATCCCCATGAAAGAAAAGAAAATTGACGAAATTTCTCCCGCACAATCAACGAAATCGGCCAGGCGCATTCCCTGGTGGGTGAATGTCCTTTTGGCGATAGGCAGTTACTGCACGTTAAAGTATGTCGTGCCGGAACTTCACCTGACGCATCCCACCTTGCAAAAACTGGCTCAGGCAGCACCGACCTTTGCCCCGCTGACGACTCTTCCTTTTTTGCTGCTCGCGGCCAAACAGCTCTATGATGTGGATATCGACGAGGTGCACAAAAACAAGCCGGACGATGGTCCGGATGAAAATCCGAAAAAATAAGCCTCTGCGACAGTTGCCGCTTGCCTTGCATTAACAGTTTCTACCAGGTGCCAAAATGAATGATATCAGCGCACTGTGCAGTAGCAATTTTATCTTTTTTTATTTCGAGAATCTGTTATCTTCTTCCCTGACAAATATATTGGAGCGTAACCACAGCACGGTTTTTTAAAATGACATAAACATAACCTAACGAGACCAATGAGCAATCTTTTAAAGCAACTTTGGGAAAAGCCTTGGCTCCCCTATGTCTTTCCATTTGCTCTCTTTTTATTATTAACCGAGCCTGCTCGGTTTTTTCCAGCTTTGATTCCTTTCCTTTATACCGCCAAAACAATCACTGTCGGGGCTCTGCTCTGGTTCTGGCGACAGAAATTTGCGGCAGATCTTTCATCTTCTCTTTCTTTTCGTGAGTTCGTGACGGCTTTTCTTTGTGGTCTGCTGGTACTGGTTATCTGGATTATGTCGAAGGGATATCTCTTTGAGGTCGGCCAGAGTGCAGGTTTTGATCCTTATTCAATGGGCTGGTCTCAATCGGCAGCAATAGCACTGATCTGCGTGCGTTTAATTGGTTCGTCTCTGGTTGTGCCGGTAATGGAAGAATTGTTCTGGCGCTCCTTTTTGATGCGATACCTGATCAATCCTGATTTTCGCTCCGTACCCCTGGGTGCTTTTACCTGGTTTTCTTTTATTGGTGTAGCCGTTTTATTTGGCCTTGAGCATTATCAGGTGGCTGCGGGAATCATCGCCGGGCTGCTTTATGGTTTCCTGCTTGTCCGTCAAAAAAATCTTAAGGGTGTTATCCTGGCACATGCAGTGACGAATTTGGGCCTTGGAATCTATGTTGTGGTAACCGGAAACTGGATGTTCTGGTAAGAACATGCAAAACCTTCCGCTATTCTTCCTGCAAGACTTTACAACCTTAATGATTCCCTTTCAATTGCCCCCATGCTTGACGCAACAGACAAAAAGATCCTCACCCTCCTGCAGGAAAACGGCCGTATCACCAACGCCAGACTGGCCCAGGAAGTGGGGTTATCGCCGCCTGCCGTGCTGGAACGGGTCAGGCGGCTGGAATCCTCCGGCATCCAAAAAGTGAAGACCTCTTTTATCCTGGAAACATTGAAAAACAGTACCGCATTAAAACTGATGGCTTCGTAAAAAATTTTTTTTAGCGGAATCGACAGATGATAAAATTGCCATAACAGGGTATATGGGAGAAACTTTGCATTTCCCCATTTCAACTAACCCCGGTAAATGGAAAACAAGCCGGGATAAGTACCTTGAGACAGATTATGTTCTTGCAAAAAAACAAGAACATAATCTGTAAGCTACTAACATGATCAACCCACTTGATCGACCAATTTGACCAGAGACCAGAATACCATGAAAAACCAGGACGAGCTTATTACCCAGGCTACAGCAATCATAACAATGGGAGAAAAAGTTCTCGCCACGGAAACCAGTGACAGCCAGTCAAAATCCCTTGTCAACGAAGTAAAATTCCACGACTTCAGAATCAGTGTTCTTTCGTATCTCGGCCGCGTCTTTAGCGAGATGAGTCCCTATTACGAAAGCTTTCGAACCGAAGTCACCCACCACACGGCCAGCCGCACCCGCAGAGGGATCGGCATCCTGACGGCGGCCAGAAGAGAACTGCAGGGAGACTGGCTGGAGACGACCAGCGGGGCGATTTCCCGCAATATTCTAATCGACATGCTTGGCCTGGCCAGGGCGCAGTTCGACCAGGGTAACCATTGTGCAGCGGCCGTTATCGCCGGGGCCATTCTCGAAAAACAGCTGCGCAACCTGTGTCTGGCCAGAGGCATCGCCATCCACAATGAGACCCAGGGCAAAGCCGTTGCCAAGAAAGGGTTGCAGTTGACCGGAGAGGCATATAAAAAGAAACTGTACGACAGGCAGGACAACAAGGCGGTCGTCGGCTGGCTGGAACTCTGCGATGCTGCGGCGAAAGGGCCGGTTGAGGAGGTTGATAGTGGGCAGGTTAAAAATATGCTTAATGAGATGCAGGCTTTTTTAACTAAGATTAAGTATTGAAAAGGATGGTGACGCTGGAGCGTCCAGGCTACGTTCCCACGCTGGAGCATGGGAACGAGAAGCAACCAGAACCACATTCCAGGACGGTCCTGCCCCTGCGCTTCGACACTTCTTCCTGGTTCCCACGCTGGAGCATGGGATCGAGAAGCAACCAGAACCACATTCCAGGACGATCCTGTCCCTGCGCTTCGACACTACTTCCTGGTTCCCATGCTCCGGCGTGGGAACCTCAATGCACGCTCCGGCGTGAAGGTTTTAAGCGCCGGCCCGTCGCAGCGCTTGGTTATTGGACGCTGGAGCGTCCAGGCGGCGTTCCCACGCTGGAGCGTAGGAACGAGAAACCACTGAAATGCAGGCTTTTTTAACTAAGATTAAGTATTGATAGAGATTTCATTATGCATCCCGCACTCCTGCTTCGCCCCGACACCTTGCTGTTTATCTATTATATCGAGGGGATCGTCCCCGCTCTGCACACGGATGAGGCGGAGAATTTTATCGGCAACTGGGTGGAAGACGACTTCAGCTTTCTCTTTTTTACCCAGCCGGCCCCGGAAAAGGTGCAGGAAATCCTCGCCGATTTTCCGCAGCTGAAGCTGCTCGACGAGTATGAAATGACCTATGCCGACTGGCAGGGCGGCAACATAGGACCGGTGCGCATCGGCCGTTTTCTGCTTAACCCAACCTGGCTCAAGGCCTCGCCCGGCGAAAACGATGTGGCCATCACCCTCGCCCCGGGCGTGGTGTTCGGCAACGGCGCCCACCCGACCACCCAGGCCTGCCTTGAAGCCATCGATATCGCCTGTGCCGGGAACCGGGTCAAAACCATGCTCGATCTCGGCTCGGGTACCGGAATCCTGGCGCTGGCCGCCGCCAAACTCGGCTGCGAAAGAATCATCGCCGTCGACTACAATTATCTGGCCACGCAGACCGCCCACGTCAATGTGTCGCTGAATAATCTCGACGGGCAGATTCTGGTGGTCAACGGCCGGGCAGAAGAACATACCTCCGTCGCCACCGACCTGCTGGTGGCCAATATCCACTATGATGTAATGAAGGATCTGGTGCGCACCGACGGCTTCCTTAACCAAAAATGGTTTATCCTCTCCGGGCTGTTACGCAGTGAAGCGGAAAAAATCATCCAATTTCTGCATAGCCAGCCGGTTCTTATCCTGAAACGCTGGAACCAGGATGATATCTGGCATACCATTCTCGGTATTACCAAGTCCTCGGAATCTGAGTAAAACAGGAGGAAAATTGTGACAAAACTTATCGTAATAGGCGGCGATGCAGCCGGAATGAGTGCGGCGTCCCAGGCACGCAGACTGCAGCCGGACATGGCAATTACCGTTTTTGAGCGGGGGCCGTACACCTCTTTTGCCGCCTGAGGCATCCCCTATTATGTCGCCGGGCTGGTCGACACAGAGAATGCACTTATTGCCAGAACGCCCCAGACGTTTCGCGAAAAACACAATATAAACGTCCATACCGGCCATGAGGTGCTGGCCATTTCTGCCGAGCAGCAGACTGTGCTGGTCAAAGATCTGCACACGGGTGCGGAGCGCCGGCACGACTACGATGAGCTGCTCATAGCCACCGGCGCAGGCCATCGACGACCGCAACTTGACGGGATCGACAGCAGCAATATCCACGATGTAAACACGCTGACCAGCGGCACCCGCTTAAAGCAGGTCCTTGATAGGGAACAACCGCAAAAGGCGGTGATTGTCGGCGGCGGTTATATCGGGCTGGAAATGGCCGAAGCGCTGCACCTGCGCGGCCTGCAGGTCACCATGGTCCAGCGCGGTCCTCAGCTGATGCCCACCCTGGATGAGGATATGGGCGAGAGGCTCGGCAATTCGCTGCAGCAAAGCGGGATCGTGTTGTATCGCAAGGAAGAGGTGCAGGGGTTCACCGTCAAAAACGGGCGGGCAATAGGCGTCGTCACCGACAAGCGGACCATTGCCACCGACCTGGTCATCCTCGGCCTGGGCGTTACCCCGAACAGCGGACTGGCAAAGGATGCCGGCATCCCTCTTGGACCCAAAGACAGTATCAAGGTCAACGAGCTGCAGCAGACGGAAACGGCGCACATCTGGGCGGCCGGCGATTGCGCCCAGGCCTACCATCTGGTCAGCCGCAGACCGGTCCATGTGGCGCTGGGCACCGTGGCCAACAAGCAGGGCAGAGTCGCCGGCAAGAACCTGGGCGGGCAATACGCCACATTTCCCGGCATCGTCGGCACGGCGATCAGCAAATTCATGGATACCGAATGCGCCAGGACCGGGCTCAATGAAAAAGAGATCGAAGCCCTCGGCTGGCAGTACGCGGTCGGCCGAATCGACGCCAACACCCTGCCTCGTTACTATCCGGGATCGGCGCCGATATGTGCCAAGGTGCTGGCGGAAAAGGGCTCGGGGCGGCTGCTCGGCGCCCAGATAGTCGGCGGTCGCGGCTCGGCCAAACGTATCGACACCGCCGCCACCGCCCTGCATGCCGGTTTTACCCTGGAAGACATGCTCTACCTTGATCTCAGCTACGCCCCGCCCTTTGCCGGGGTCTGGGATCCCCTGGTCATTGCCGCCCGAATGGCGTTAAAACAGGTGTAAAAACTCCCTTACAGCTTCTCCAGCGCGGCGATCCGATCCTCGATGGGTGGATGGCTTCGAAACAGCGAGGCCATGCCGCCCTGTTTGGGACGGATACCAAAAGCCGCCACCTGATCGGGCAGATGCGACGGCTCGTGGTGCGCCTGCAAACGGCGCAGGGCACTGACCATCTTCTCCTTGCCGGTCAGATAGGCCGCGCCCTTATCGGCGGTAAATTCTCTTTTCCGCGAAAACCACATGACGATAATCGAGGCAAACAGGCCAAGAATCAGCTCAAGGACGATGGTCACCGCCATATAGCCCATAAAGCCCAGGCCGCCGCCCTCTTCATCACTGCTGAGGAAGTTGTTGATAACATTGGCCGCCATGCGTGACAAAAAGATAACAAAGGTGTTCAATACCCCCTGGATGAGCGAAAGCGTCACCATATCGCCACAGGCCACGTGGGTAATTTCATGGGCGAGCACCGCCTCGACCTCATCCTTGGCCATATTCTGCAGCAGCCCGGTGGAAACGGCCACCAGGGCGGAGTTTTTCTTCATGCCCGTGGCAAAGGCGTTCATGTCCGGAGAGTTGTAAATCGCCACTTCCGGCATCCCTATCTCCGCCTTTTCGGCCATGCGCTTGACCGTATCGTAGAGCCACTGTTCCGTCGGGTTACTGGGAATTTCGATCACCTGTGCCCCGGTCGATTTCTTGGCGATCCATTTGGACATGGCCAGAGAGATAAACGAACCGCCCATGCCAAACAGCGCCGCCATGAACAGCAGGCCGGTAGTGGACCTCGAGTCGATGCCGAAAACGGTCATGACGATACCGAGCAAGATCAGTATCGCCATGTTGGTCGCTAAAAACAGAATAATTCGTAACACGTCATTCCTCCAAAATTGTTATTATCCTTTTCCCTGCCGATGTGAGATAAAGATCACTCCCGTGCAGAACCTTTTTTAATCAGGAGTAATGATAAACATCCTTTTTTTCGTCACAAGAAAAACCGGCAGCAGGTAGGTTAGAATTTCTCCAGTACTTTCTTCACTACATTGCCGTTCACCGCACTGCCGAAATGCTGCATGATCGGTTTCATCGCCTGCATCTTGCTGCCATAAGCGGAGAAATCGATATTCTTTTCAACCCAGGCGAAAATCTCCTCTTCGCTGGCCTGCTTCGGCAGATATTCCTCCATAATGGTCAGAAAGGGCGAACTTTCCTGCTTTTGCGCGGCGAGCAGTTCCCGCTCCGATTTTATCAGCTTTTTGACAATGGCAATGACCTGCTCATCACTCAAGACCTTTTCCGGCTGACGGGCAAACTCACCCATAAGAATACGGATAGCCCCGGTCCGCTCGGTATCTCTCGCCTTCATGGCAACTTTCAAATCTTCCCGCAAGGATTCCTGTAAAGTCATATTGTTCTCCTGAAAATAATGGTGGTATATTGTAGAAGGTAAAAACAACTTACGATACCATCTTCATTCGCTAAACAAAACAGGATTCCCCTCATCGCCCATGATAACGGTCACCGCGGCAATTATTGAAAAGGACGGCCTCATCCTCGCCGCCAGGCGAAAGCCCGGCAGCCATCTGGCCGGGTACTGGGAGTTTCCCGGCGGCAAACTGGAACCCGGGGAAACGGAAAAACAATGCCTCGCCCGCGAACTGCGCGAAGAGTTTGACATTCACTGCCGGGTGAACGATTTCCTGGCAGAATCGATATACGATGACGGCATGAAGGTGATCAGGCTGCTCGGTTACCGCGTCCGCCACCTGGGCGGTAGTTTCCAATGCCGCGATCACGACCGGATAGTCTGGCTGCCGATCGAAGAGCTGCAGACGCTCACCTGGGCTCCGGCGGATATTGTCCTGGTGGAAAAACTGGTGGAGGAACTACAGGAAGAAAAGCACATCGAGACCACGCTCGCCTATTATCGCGACAATGCCGCAAGGTATGTACGCGAGACCATTGATCTTGACGAGCATCAGCCGATGCGCCGACGTTTTCTCGAGCTGCTCGCGCCGGACAGCCTGCTCCTCGACCTCGGCTGCGGCTCGGGGCGCGACAGCCGATATTTTCTCGAGCACGGCCACCGGGTAACCGCCGTTGATGCGGTGGCGGCCATTGCCGAGTGCGCTGCGGCCTATCTCGGCCGGCCGGTGCGGGTGCAAAAGGCCGAAGACCTCGACGAGGTGGCCATCTACGACGGCGTCTGGGCCTGCGCCGGGCTGCTGCATATTCCCAGGTCGCGCATCGAAGCGACCTTTGCCCGTATCATACGGGCCCTGCGGCCGCAGGGCATATGGTATATGTCGTTCAAGAAAGGCGAGTCGGCCGACCTGGATGCCCGAGGGCGGTATTTCAACAACTATACCGTCCCGACGATGCAGCAGCTGCTCGGGCACTTCCCCCAGCTGCGAATCATCGAGATCAGCGAGTCCTCCGCCCTGCTGCGCGGGGAAAAGCAGCAGTGGCTGAATGTTCTGGTGGTCAAGAAGGGTGAGTGAACGACTAAGACTTGTTCATATTCTGCACAAAGCCGGCTAAAGCCTGATAAAAATCCGTTGCATGAAGGTCTTTGGCGGCGGCCGCCTGCTTTGCCGCGGCCTCGATATCCCCGGCTAACAGCTGCTTTACCGCCAGGCGGGAACTGATATCCGCCGCCGATTCGATGGCGTAGAGAAGACTCAGATCGGTCTCGCAGCGCGGGCAGATGGTCCGCCCTTTCAGCCGGGCCCGGCATTGAGGACAACGTTCCATCGGTTACGACTCCATATAGAAAATGATCTCGGACAGCTCCTCCATCGACTCCTCGAGGAGGTCCATTGCCCCATCGGCCAGGGCCTGATCAATGGCTTCAAGCAGCTCGATCATATCTTCCCGGTCGTCTTCCCCCGCCTTATCGAGAAGACTCCGGGCTTTTTCGATCAGGGCTTCGACCTGCACCTTGCGGCTGTTGCTTACCGTCTTCGTGCCGGGACCGACAGCTCCTGCTGCATCGCCGAACAGTCGACCGATCTTCTCCCGTGCCTGCCGCAGCGAATCCCCGGTCGAAACGGCCAGGACATTGTCGATGGTAATGGATTTTTCCAGACCGGTGGCTTTTTCCTTCGCGCTCACCTGGAGGATGCCGTTTGAATCAAGGGCAAAAGTCGCGATAACTTCACTGCCCTGGCGACACTTCGCCAACCCCTCGACGCGAAAACGGCCCACCTCGAGGTTGTCCAGGGCATTTTCCGCCTCGCCCTGATAGACCTTGATGTCGACCTCCTCCTGATAATCGACCGAGGTGTAGAAAACCTCACTCCTGGTCACCGGCACCGGACTGTTTTTTTTGATGATCGGCACAAACTTATTCAGGGAAAAACTGCCATCCACTTCGCCGATGGCACTGATGCCGAAGGTATACGGGGTAATGTCGACCAATACCGCATGCACCTCCTCGCCGGCGATCATCGCCGCCTGCAGTGCGGCTCCGCCCGCCACACAGAGATCAGGGTCAACCTCGAAGCGCGGCGGCATGCCGAACTCCAGCTCCAGCCGCTCCTGAACCAGCGGCGTACGGGTCGAGCCGCCGACCATGAGGATCTCGTCGATCATCGAGGCGGTCAGTCCGGCATCGCGCAGCACCAGATGGACGGCGTCCAGGGTCTCGTCGAGCAGCGGCGTGATCATCTGCTCATACTGCCTCCGGGACAACTCGGCCCGAAAGTGATACGGCGCCCCATCGCGGTCCAGGAGATATTCTTCCTCAACCAGGGCAAAGGGCTGGGAAGACAGCTGCTTCTTGGCATTTTCCGCCGCCCGGTGGATTCTCGCCTGGGCCTGCCGGGGAATGTCGCGCACCCCCTCTTCCTGCAACTGCTCGATGAGGTACTGTTCAATCAGCGCATCGAAGTCGTCGCCGCCCAGTTTATTATTGCCGTGGCTGGCGATCACCTCGATGACATCGTCCTGCAGCTCGACCACGGAGACATCGAAGGTCCCGCCACCCAGATCGTAGACGAGGACCTTCTTTGCCCCTTTATGGCCGCTTTCATAGACCAGGGTTGCCGCGGTCGGCTCGTTGATTATTTTCACCACCTCCAGACCGGCCATCTCGCCGGCCTGCCGGGTAGCCTGCCGTTGGGCGTCGGAAAAAAAGGCCGGAACGGTGATAACCGCCTTGGCCACCGGATAACCGAGCGAGGTCTCGGCAATATTTTTCAGATGGCGCAGGATCATCGCCGAAATTTCCTGGGGCAGATAGGGCTTGTCACCAAGAAGCACCGGATCTGTCTGCCCCATCAATCGCTTGATCGATTTTATCGTCCGCTCCGGGTAGAGGACAAACTGGTTCATCGCCGGGCCGCCGACAAGCAGGTTATTATTGTCATCGAGGCCGACATAGGAGGGCAGCAGCTTGCCATCCGGGCCTTCAATAATTGTTACCGTGCCGTTTTCGTACAAGGCCACTTCCGAGTTGGTCGTTCCCAGATCAATGCCGAGAATTTTTTCCGCCATAGCTATTAAACCTCTGTTTTATTGACAATCACCTCGGCCGGACGAAGGCTTGCGCCATCCTGCCGAAATCCTTTTCGACTTTCGTGCAGCACCAGGCCATGGGCCCGCTTCGGGTCCGATTCACTGCCCACCGCCTGCATGCAATGCGGATCAAACGGTTCGCCGACGGCCTCTATCGCCGAGACACCGCACTGGCGCAGCAGCTCAAGCAGGCGATCAAGGATCATCTGCTGCCCCTCTCTATGCACCTGCAGCCACTTCCGGCTTTGCTGCCGCCCCGGCAGGACTCGCTCGAACAGGGATGGTGCCGGGAGTTGCCCGGCCAGACCGGCACTCAAGCGATCGTACAAATCGAGCAGGCCGAGCACAATCGGCTTCTGCGCCGCCCGAGCCAGTTCGCGATCCTGTTGCCGAAGATGCTCGAACATCCTGCTCACATCGGCATGGGCAGCATCGAGGGAGGTAAAGACCTGGCGAAAATCATCGAGGGCCCCCTTCAGCTGCCGCGATTCAATGCGCACTTCATTTTTCAGACCGGCCAGCTCATTGAACAGGGTCATCCGGTCGACAAAGGCCTCCTGCGGCTCGGGCAGAAACTCGGTTTCCAAGTAGCTGCGAAACCGGGCGACCAGCTCTTCTTTCTGTTGTTCATCCATATATATTTACCATCACCCTTTCAGGGTCGTGCAGAACCGTTGCAGATTGAGGCGGAGCTGCTGCTGAAATTCCTCTCTGGTGGGACGGTCTTTTTTGGCAAGCGGCGCAAGCAGCAAGGCGGCGATATCTGCCGGTTCGGGGACGACGCAGTGAAACAGTCGATAGGACAGTCGGTCTTCCTCCGTTTTGATCTGTTCGTAGGCCCGCTGGATGCGCTGAAAATCTTCCGGACACCGTTCCGGCGGATAGCGTCGGACCATGGCGAGATAGGCCTTCTTTATCCACGCATCATCAGCAGTTTCCGCCACCTCGAGAATATCATAGGGATTTTTCATTCTGGATCATCAAAAAGGTTAAGTTGCCGCCCACGCACCGGCTCGACTTTTGGTTTTGCCTCGGGTTCTTTGTCTCTTTTGGCCTTCTCCGGGATTTTGAACGGACCGTCGTCAAAATAGTCTTTTTTATCATGTTCACGGTCGCTGCGATACACCCTCAATCGCCTGTCGGCCTCGAGCACCTCCTCGATACGTTCCGCCATGGTAAAACAATTCTTTCGCTCAAGCTGGTCGAGCACCCTAACGGCCAGATCGGCCATATCATCGGCAATGATTCTGTTCCTATGCTCGTATTTGCCAAGGAGATACCAGGCGGTTACTTCCGGATCATCGGCAAACTTTTTATATAATTGCGCCGAACACTTGGCCAGAGCGCTAGACAGCCCGGCATGATCCAGGGCCTTGCAGATCGATAGACCCTCATCCCGGCTCCATTCCAGTTGGGCCGCCCGGGAAAAATATTTTTTCAGCAACTGACAGATCTCATGCAGCGCCAGCCATTGGTCGCCGTCAAAATCCAATATCCAGCTCATCAAGCGAAGAAACTCGTTCCGATCTACATCCGCCGTCGTCGTGACCGATAGCAGTTCTCGGTCAAAATCTTTCCGCCGGCCCGGCGGCAGACGATAAAGGCGTGCCTCCAACGCCGTGAGCAGATGACCAAAAAAGAGCGAGCCGTTTTCCCGCCGTCCTGCCTCGATCAACGCCAGACCCTCCGCATTATCCTGCACGAGCTGGAGCATGCCGAGACAAATACGGTGACGGCCGCGCAGGCGGACCGCTTTGACACGGGTATCGGCAGCCAGCAGCTCCTGTTCCGCGAGCAGCCATTTTTTCTGTTTCGCCAGCTTGCGGCCATGTTCCAGACGGGCCTGCACCAGGAAATCAAGGGCGCTGGTATTGATCGGATCGATGGCCAGAACCCGCCGGGCCAGACCGGACGCTTTTTTGTAGGCACCCTTTTGGCCGCAGGCCTTCATGGCGGCGATGAGAATGTTGACGTTTTCCGGCAGCTTCTTTACCGCATCATTTATAATGGTGTATTGCTGCGACCAGGAAAGATGGCGTCCGGCGAATTCCGCCGCGCCAAGCCATGTCGGCACATGAGAGGGATCATATTTCAGACTCTCCAGCATGGTCGCGAGAATATCTTCCACATCATAGACCTCATACCTTTCCAGGGGCATGAGCCGTGCCTGGTGACGCATGACCAGGGCAATTTCCTTGTGCCGGGCCTGATCCTGCTCATCTATCGTGTCGAGATACTCGTCCCAGGACATGACCGCAAAATCAAAGGCTCCATCTTTTTCCGCAGCCAGCGCGCTGATACGACAGGTCTCCGGCTTGTCGAAGTCGGCACTCTGCTGCAGGACATCGAACGCTTGGTCATGACAAAACGGAAGAATATTTTTCATTATTTCGATGCGTTGCCGACGGGTAAAACAATGGCCATGTTTGCGGACAAGACGATAGAGACTGGTCGTCTTGCCATCGGTCTGGGATAATTCAAGTAAAAGCTGGAACTGCGGCAGACTCAGACCATACTGCTCACGCAGCAGCTGATGGTCCTGTTTCGGCGCGGCAGCCAGGGTGTGCAGAAGGGTTTCCGGCGGGGTATCGGCGGCAAGATATCCGGCGGCATAGTGAAAATACGGCGAGTCATCTTTGATCTTGCGCAGAAACGCCTCACCTTTCTCCCTCACCAGGCCCAGTTGCAGCAGACCGGTCAACAGCGTGCGCAGGTCGCGATAGGGCGAGCGAAGAGGGATCTGCTTCAAGGCGTCTTGCGTCTCGCTGTCCCGACCTGCAAAAAACTTCTCGAGAGCCGCCAATGCCGCGCTATAATGCTGCGCAATCGGTGAACCCTCACCAAAATCTTCCGCACGCAGCCCTTCGACCCCGGCGACCAGCAGGGCGCCGAACAGGGCCTCCAGGCGGGGTAGCCGGTCAGGTGCCATTGTCCGGCAACGCTGGGTATAGAGCCGGGCGGCTTCGGCAAATCTGCCGGCCCGCAGCAGCAGGGAGAGCTGGAGAGCGTCGACCTGAGCATCGGGACAGAGACCGATCATGGTGTCGAGCATGACCATGGCCTCCTTGATCATCGATTTGGCCGCCAGGGCCTCGATTCTGCCGACGTACGCCTGGGCAAGCCCCTCGAGAACCTGGGGGGAGTTTTCTCCTTGCTTGAGGAGCTGTTTGAAACAGAGGAGCGCATCCTGAAATTTTTCTTCGCGAAGAAAAGCAGCGCCTTTTTCCTGCAGCTCGTCCGGAGACAGGGTGACCAGAGAGGCGACATTATGCCTGCGGCCTCGGACGTTTTTCTTTTTCTTTGCCATGAATATTTCTCTGCAGTGGGATTTTTTTCCGTGATGAACAGAGAAACAAAGTAGAGCGAATTGCCGATACACGCAAGTACTTCCTTAGTACCTTACAAATTGTTTTCTTGTTTTTTTCAAGAAAATAATTTGTCCCAAGATACTTATCCCGGCTTATTTTTCGTTTACCGGGGTTGGCCTTTTTACTCAGGGAATGGGAATATATTTTGTGATGGATATTTTTTTCGATATTTTCTACTATGGGCTTTTGAATATCGATGCATACCCACTCCAGCAACAAGAACCCAACAAGGAAAACACGATGCCGCTCTTACCCGCTATTGAACTGGAAACACACGCCAACCCCGACAGCACGGTTATCTGGCTGCACGGCCTTGGGGCGGACGGCAACGACTTTGCCCCCATTGTCCCGGAACTGCACCTGCCGGCCGAGCTGGCGGTTCGGTTTATTTTCCCCCATGCCCCAGCTATGCCGGTAACGGTTAACGGCGGCTTCGTCATGCCCGCCTGGTACGATATTTTCGATATGACCATCGACAGAAAGGTCGATATTGCCGGCCTGATGGCCTCCGCCGAGCAGATCAACGCCTTTGTCAGCCGGGAACTCGAACGGGGCATCGACAGCAAAAAGATTATCATCGCCGGGTTTTCCCAGGGAGGCGCGGTCGCCTATCAGGTGGCCCTCAGCCACCCGAAACCCCTCGGCGGGCTGCTGGCCATGTCCACCTATTTCGCCACCGCCGAGCTCATTGATTACAGTGCGGCCAATATGACCATCCCCATCAAAATCCAGCACGGCACGGATGATCCGGTCGTCCCGGAACAGCTCGGCCGCAAGGCCACCACCCAGCTTGTCAAAAAAGGCTACAGCGTCAGTTATGAGAATTATCCGATGGAACATGCCGTCTGTCCGCAGCAGATCGGCGATATTTCCCGGTGGCTGCGCACCATCCTGATTTAATTACATTGGAGATCCCATGGATTCACTAGCGTTTATTGCTGAACAGAAAATAGCCGAGGCCATGCGGGAGAGGGATCTGAACTCGCCGAAGTGGAAAAACAAACCCCTGCCGCTCGATGATGACAGCTTTGTGCCCGATGACCTGAAAATGGCCTATAAGATCCTGAAAAACAGCGGTTATCTGCCACCGGAAGTAGAAGAGCGCAAGGAGATCAAGAAACTGGAGGATTTGATTACCAGAACAGACGATGAACACGAACGGCTGAAGCAGATGAAAAAGCTCAATGTGCTGCTGATGAAAGTCGATGCCCGGCGCCCCTTCTCCTCGAATATCTCCAGCCAGCACGACTATTACCGCAAGGTCGTGGAAAAAATCACCCTGCATTCCAAGGATAAGGGCGGGAAATAATCTACTCTGGCGACAGATTTAATTCCTTCGTGTCCAAGGTAGCCTTCAGTAAAAAGATACCGACGGGGATATACGAGGCGAGGGCCAGGGCGGCAATATACGGAAAAGTGACCTTGGTTTCCGGAGAATAGATCAGCAGATAGGCAACCAGCAGCGGCATCTTATCAAATTGAAAAAAGGTAAAAAAACCAAGAACAAAGCGCCGCATCAGATCGGGATGACGCTCCGATGTTCCCTTGGAGGCGCGATAAAACAGATAACAGGAAATGGACACGCCGACGAGAAACAGGCCGGTACCGAGCAGCACCTCCATGGTCAGGGAAGAGGGATCGGCGGACAGTTTCTTGGCATCGGAGGGAAACCAGTACACCGACGACAGAAAAAGGCTGACCAAATAGCCGCCGATCCCGCCAAGCAGATATTTAAAGTGAACGGCGGAAACCTGCTCTTCCTGCACCGGTTTTAATTTTACCAGAAAAAGCGCAACGGTCATGCCGCTGAGAATCAGCCCGAGAGCAAAATAGGGCCAGGCGGGCACCTTCTCATACACCGGGAAAAAAATCCGCTCGGCATCAATGGGCAGGACAAACAGCACGCCGAAGAAAAACGAGCAAAACGCCCCAAAACCAAGCAGCAATCCCGTCATCATCCGCCCAAGACCGGTAAGGTAGCTCAACCCGGCCACGAAAGAGGCAAAACCCGCAATAAGAATTCGAACTACCATCTGTTGGTCTTCTCCTTTATTATGTCCCCCGATCAATGAGTCCCTATGTACTGATAACTATTATCGAACAATCTCGCAACGTTCATTAATCGGGGGACAAATTTAATATGGGGATATAATACGTTCCAGATTAAATTTGCCACCACAATGTGCCATGCTTACTTATGTTAAAACGTAACATAACGCTCAAATACAAACAACTCGGACAAATTCATGAATACCCAAATTCCCAACCAGCTCACCACCCCCCTGGTTTTCGACAACCGCTTCGTCGAACAGCTGCCGCCCGACCCGCAAGCCGACAATTATCGTCGCCAGGTCAAGGGCGCCTGCTATTCGCGGGTGCAGCCGACCAAAGTGTCCAAGCCGCAGCTGGTCGCCTACAGCCGTGAAGCGGCCGATCTGCTCGACCTGTCCGAGGAGTTTTGCCGTTCGTCCCTTTTTACCGAGATCTTTGCCGGCAATGATCTTCTGCCCGGCATGGATCCTTTTGCCATGTGCTACGGCGGCCATCAATTCGGCAACTGGGCTGGACAGCTCGGCGACGGCCGGGCGATCAATCTCGGCGAGATCGTCAATAAAGACCACAGGCGGTGGATGCTCCAGCTCAAAGGGGCCGGACCGACCCCCTATTCCCGGCAAGCCGACGGCCTGGCAGTGCTGCGTTCGTCGATCAGGGAATTTCTCTGCAGCGAGGCCATGCACAACCTGGGCATTCCGACAACCCGGGCACTGAGTATCGTTACCACCGGGGAGCTGGTCACCCGGGACATGTTTTACGACGGCCACCCAAAGAACGAGCCGGGTGCCGTGGTCTGCCGGGTGGCGCCATCGTTTCTCAGGTTCGGCAATTATGAAATCCTCACCGCCCGGGGCGAGACCGCGCTGCTGGAAAAGCTCGTCGACTACACCATCCGCACCGACTTCCCCCATCTGGGCGAGCCGTCGATTCCGGTCTATATCGAATGGTTCAGCGAGATATGCCGGACCACCGCGGCGATGATCCTCCACTGGATGCGGGTCGGTTTTGTGCACGGGGTGATGAATACCGACAATATGTCCATCCTCGGCCTGACCATCGACTACGGGCCCTACGGCTGGCTCGAAGGCTATGAGGCACAGTGGACGCCGAACACCACCGATGCCCATGGGCGGCGCTACAGCTTCAGCAACCAGCCGCATATCGGCCAGTGGAACCTTCTGCAGCTGGCCAACGCCATCTATCCCCTGGTGCGGGAAGTTGAACCGCTGCGGGAAGCCCTCTCCAGCTACAATTCGCTGTTTCTCACTGGGTGGAACGACATGATGGCGGCAAAACTTGGCTTGAAGAGTTTTCAGGCGGAGATTGATGATGCGCTTATCGGCGAACTGGTGGAGATCCTCCAGCTGGTGGAAACGGATATGACCATTTTCTTTAGAAACCTGGCAACCATCCCCAGCGACATCACCCTGCACAGACCGGAAGAACTGCCGGCAGCTCTTTGCCAGGCACACTATACGCCGCAAGAGATATCCGATGACTACCGCCACCGACTGGGCGACTGGCTGCAGGCCTATAGCAAACGTCTGCGGCAGGACAAGGTCCCGGATAATCTGCGACGGCAAAAGATGAACAGCGTCAACCCAAAATACGTCCTGCGCAACTACCTCGCCCAGCTCGCCATCGACAAGGCCGAGGCTGGCGACTTTGCCCTGGTCAATGACCTGCTCGACCTGCTGCGCAAGCCCTACGACGAACAACCGGACAAAGAACACTTTGCCGTAAAACGCCCGGACTGGGCTCGCAATAGGGCGGGATGTTCAATGCTTTCCTGTAGTTCGTAATTAAATCAGGAGTAGACCTCATCATGAGTACCGATATGTATCGGAATGATTTTTTTATCTTCGATCAGAAATTCAATGGTCAGACGGTAACTTAACGTGATGGATAGAGAGTAAACATCTTTTAGCTTACCTCGCAGAGGATGAAGCCGAAGTGAAGGATGAAATGGGTTTGTCTCCATAAGCTGTAAACATTTTTCATATTGAGAAAGAAGCTCGGGATGTTTCTTGAAATACTTTATCGCTCTTCGTACATAGCTTTCGGTAAAAATAATTGTGAATTCAGCCATTTTTCAGCCCGGCGATATGCTCGGCTATTGTTTGATCGGCTATTCTGCCTGCCCTGTGATCTTCCCTGGCTTCATGTAATGCGGCTTCCAGTTCACATTCTCGCATATATTGGTATTGCTCAATGCTCATAACCACATATTTGCTTTTACCACGGACGGAAATAGTAGCTTCGGGGGAACTCTCCAGTATCTCTGCGATTGACGCAACACCACGTCGTTTTATGTCGTTTGCAGTAATAGTTGCCATAATATTCTCTCTATTTTAACAAATTTCCTCTGTTAGGAGTATCGATAAGTGCTATTTTAGGTGCTACGAAGAGTGCTGTCAACGTTTGCATTAATCTGCATGCATTACTTCCCCTGTCAACAGGGAAAAACCTTGGCATTAATTATCATTATGCTCCCAGATTAATGACCAGATTGACAAAGCACCATGCTGGTAGTAACATTGCTACATGGTTTATGTTTACAAAGGGAGCCTGATATGTCTGTTACAATTATTTCCAGCCGAGAGTTTAACCACGATATTGGAAAAGCAAAAAAAGCAACCCAAAAGGGTCCGGTGATTATAACTGATCGCGGGAACCCAGCGCATGTGCTTATGACCGTTGAACAGTATCAACACATCACTGGGACGCAAAAGAATATCCTCGACTTATTGGCAATGCCGGGGGTAGCGGATATTGATTTCGATCCACCTCGTTTAGGCAATGACATCGGCCGGAGGACTTGTCCTGATGTATTTACTTGATACTAATGTGATTTCTGAATTGAGAAAAGCAAAGACCGGTAAAATTGACAAAAATGTTGCCGGATGGATTTGCTTCACCAAGAGTATTTTTCGCTTCTATTTACTTTTGCCTCTTGTAGCTTCGTCACCGCTTCTTCGTCACCGCTTCTTCAATTGGTCTTTCACAGGAAGATTAGTGATAAATGCCAGATTACAGCAACATATCGGCGAAGATAGCGCCGAGTTCTTCTAGATATTGTGTCTTGTTTTGAATGGTTTGATACACCCTTGCTCTATCCAGACGCATGTAATCATGAACAAGAACGTTTCGAAATGCAGCCATACCTTCAAGATTCTTATAAAGCTGATATTGAATAACCAAGTGCTGATGTAAAATGTTAAAAATATCTGCATAACTCTCAGGCTTCTCATATCCACGATCAGCGATAATATGGTTGCCGATATCAAGTAAACATTCAATCGCCAGATGCAGATTTCGCTCTGCTGTTCCATAAATAAAGGGATCGTTAATAAAACGGGTGCTATCGTATTGCTGGACTGACTTGAGAATATTCAGGTAATCATGCAATCTCTCAAGTCGGGCTGTCAGCATGTTTTTATTGACCAAGATTTTGCCCCTTACTAAAGCTTCTTTTTATTTTTTGCATATGAACCGTCCTGATTGGTTCTGTATCAAGATACTCGCGAAATACGGCAATCTCAAAGGGAATGCGTCTTTTTTTATTCTCTTTCATTACTCTCCCGCCATGGATCACTTCATACTTGAGTACAAGAGACGCATTGTTTAAGATAACAAGATCAAAAGGATGCCCTTTGAGCAGGCGATCGATTTGCTCCAGAAAACGCAAGCGTGCGGAAAAAAAATCAACTCGTTTGTCTAAATAGACAGCCACATCAATATCACTGAGTGGTCCACACTCTCCCCTGGCACAAGAACCAAACAAGTAAGCAAATTTAACAACCTTGTTGCTTTCCAGGTAATCGTTGACAATGCCAAGACATGATTTGATCAATCCAGTTTCTCCTTCATTAATAAAATTTCATAAAAACCCAGCAGGCTGTTATTTTTTCAGGTCACCATAAAAATTCTCATTTCGCCCAGCGGCTTCAAGGTAAATCAGTCGGATCGTCTCATCGCGTGTGTAATCCAAAAGATAGAGTTGACCCAGGCAACGAAATTTGTAGACTCATAATTCTGACAGGTCACCCTTCTTCCTTTCGCCGATACCAAGATTAACAGCAACCCTGCTGACCGCTTCATCAACCTCAACCACAATATTATCGAAAAGCTTTTTATAACTACGTGAGAATCGGCGCGACTGATGGACATCCCATGTCATGCTTTGACTGCCGTGCGTGGTAGAAACGGTTCGCTGTCTTCCCGAGGTTCAGCCATACCGATTAGACACTCAGCGATAAATGAGGCGGGCAAATCCGGATTATCCAAAGCCGCACGGCCGACCATAAGTTGGCTAATGCTCATTTCGTTGATGTCTGCAAGTGTCTAAACCAGATAATTCAGCTCGCTTAAACGAATAAACGCTGGGATTTAATCCGGGGACACAATAGGAACTTATTATGATGTCCCCGGATTAACAAAATCCAACCGTGCAAATTTATTCAAATCAACCTCTTTTCGAGCACACCAAAGGTCGTAATTGTCCTGCATCATCAACCAGCTTTCCGGAGATCTGCCCAAAACCTTAGAAAGTTTCAAAGCCATTGCGGGAGAAACATCAGTTTTGCCGTTGAGTAACCGACTGACCAAACCTGTGCTTACCTGAAGTTTACGAGCCAGCTCATTCGATCCAACATCAAATGGTGCCAAGTAAACCCTTTTAATAAAGGTTCCCGGGTGCAAGGGGTTATGCTGTTGAATAGTCATACTATCTACCTCTATCTAATGGTAATCTTCATAATTGACCAAATAAGCGTTACCGTCTGTAAACTCAAAAACAATTCTCCAGTTTCCGCTCACATTAACGGCCCAAAGTCCAAGATGATCACCTTTAAGTTGATGTAACCGCCATCCCGGCAAATCCATATCGTCAATTTCTATGGCAGTATGTAGGGCTTGCAGACGTTCCTCAAGAAGCAGACCATGCTGAGGATTTATGCCCGCCATGCTGCCGGTTGTAAAAAATCGTTGCAGTCCTTTATGTTTAAAACTTTTAATCATGATTTATGGTAAAACACATCCAATTGTTGTGCAACAGTAAACGATCTGCTAATGACAACCGAAAATTGACCACCATCAGCAAAGTGACAAACTCTCTTGGCTGCAAGCTGGCTGTTGTTTGATTGACAAAGCACCATGCTGGTAGTAACATTGCTACATGGTTTATGTTTACAAAGGGAGCCTGATATGTCTATTACAATTATTTCCAGCCGAGAGTTTAACCACGATATTGGAAAAGCAAAAAAAGCAGCCCAAAAGGGTCCGGTGATTATAACTGATCGCGGGAACCCAGCGCATGTGCTTATGACCGTTGAACAGTATCAACACATCACCGGGACGCAAAAGAATATCCTCGACTTATTGGCAATGCCGGGCGTAGCGGATATTGATTTTGATCCACCTCGTTTAGGCAATGACATCTGTCGGCCGGCGGACCTGTCCTGATGTATTTACTTGATACTAATGTGATTTCTGAATTGAGAAAAGCAAAGACCGGTAAAATTGACAAAAATGTTGCCGCATGGGCCAGTCACGTCTCAACAGCGACTTTGTTTGTATCGGTCATTACTATCCTGGAACTGGAATTGGGGGTGTGCCTTATCGAACGACGAGATAATGCGCAAGGGGCTTTGCTTCGTACGTGGTTTAAGGATCATGTGTTGACAGCATTTTCGGACCGTATTCTGGATATCGATTCCGCGGTTGCACTGCGATGTGCAAAGCTGCATGTCCCGGACCCTCGGCCGGATAGAGACGCTCTCATAGCGGCAACTGCCCTGGTGCATGGCATGACTGTTGTCACGCGAAATGTAGCTGACTTTCAAATTATGGGCGTTGAGATAATCAACCCGTTTTTGTTTAATCTGGGTTAACCTGGAACTTAATCCCCTGTTAACAGGGAAAAACTTTATTATCTCGTCATATCGGCTACCATCACGGCATTATCACCAATTTTTCCCGTTTTAAAGGGAGATGTTGCGAGTTGGAGTTCAAAAAGCTCTTGTAAAAGCACAGATGACCAACCAAAATAGTCATAGGAGGAAATACTATGACAAAAGTGAACATTCCACAGCATCTGGCGGCTAACGATTTCAAACAACTCAATATCTCTTTTAGACACATTGCCAGAGTTGAATCATTAGACTTTCACCACCGTGATCCATTTGATCGATTAGTTGCAGCACAAGCCCTTGAAGAAAAAATGATGATTCTCTCTATGGACACAATATTTGATCACTATGGCGTAGAACGAATTTGGTAACCTACAACCAGATTAATGAACCATTGACGAGCCAGCCCCTCTTGTTTAAACTATGTGTAAACATCACACACAAACCAATCACTGACAGTAGTAGCAAGGAGGTTATGATGACCGAAGCCATGCAGGACATCAAACAGTGGGGAAATAATCTGGGCGTCCGCCTGCCTGCGGCAGTGGCCCGTGCTGCACATTTACATGTGGACCAGCGTGTGCGGATTTCCGTGGAAAACGGCGCAATAGTAATCCGGCCGGTAGAAGATGCCATTCTCACCCTGGAACAACGACTAGCCAGATTCGACCCGGAAAGACACGGAGGCGAACATATGCAGAGCCGGCCGGTTGGGGCTGAAAAATGGTAACGGGAAGCAAAAACGTCAAAGACAACGCGTGGGTACCGAATCGTCAGGATATTATCTGGATAGACTGCAATCCTCAAGCAGGTCAGGAAATGCGTGATGTTCATCCGTTTCTGGTGCTTTCTCCGAGTAGCTTCAATAACAAAACATCACTAGTCATCGGTCTACCCATGACCACAGCAGCATACAATGATGACAACCCCTTTGCTGTAGCAATCGGGAAGGTTAAAAAGGTGCGGGACAAGGCGGCAAAAACCAGTTATGTACTCTGCCATCAGCCAAAATCATTTGACTGGCGTATGCGCAAGGCAAAGCCGCATCCGCTCAAGAAGTTGGCGAATGCTCATTTTGTCGATGTATGCAAGTGCCTGAATCAGATAATTCAGCTCGCTTAAACGAATAAACAATGGGATTTAATCTGGGGATAATACTTATCATGGATGTCCCCATATAAAATAGCTGAATTACTTAATAGTAATTCAGCTACCATAAATACAATCGCACAAAGCAGCAGATGCAAATGACCCCTACCTGCCAAACAACTATCCAATTGTTTTTATACATATTTTCATAAATAAAAAACATGTGCATTTCTGGCGCGGTTCATGCTATTACTTAAAAAAGGATTTTTTAATATCACTGCCAGGCTTTTCTCAAAAAAACCCGCCCTGGTGGGAAAGTTGAAATTTACAGCAAACCTTCACACTAACAGGTCAAATGAAAAACCAAAAAACAATCAATCTGAGACGGCTTACAACATTTAGCACTCTGCTTGTGTGTCTCTTTGCCACAACGATTGCATATGCCAAAGACTACTCGTTCAGTTGGTCCGCTAATCCGGAACCAGTTGAGGGGTATAAGCTTTATTATAAAAACGGCGGTACAGCAGCACCGCCGTTTGATGGAACGGCGGCAGTTGAAGGACAATCGCCCATCAACGTTGGCAAGGTAACCACCTTCACGATTACCGGCTTGGAGGACAACGCGACCTACCATTTTGCGCTGACAGCCTACAACGGCAATGACGAAAGTGCATTTACTGAAATAATTACGGTTTCCCCTACTGACCCAGCCACAGAGCAGGCCCCAATCATTCTCAAGGTCCGATCTGTTGATATGCCACAATGAGCCGGTGCATCCATTCATTGAGGATATGGACAGTGCATTTTCCTTGACACCGTTCTGCATTTTTGCAGAACGGTTTTCCTATTGATACATCTCAACCATGCTCATAGAGCTTGTCGAGATTCCCATGTTTTTCCATCCAACGTCCTTTTTCTCTGAACAAATCGACCGCCCCTGCAAGTTCTTACAGCTATAAAACTTGCAACATGTCACCTTGAACACTTATACTAAGTACGAAATTTAATTACCAGGAGTGCGCAATATTTCTCTTAAAAACCAAGGACGATTCACATACAAATGACAAAAAATAGTACAATTTCAGATAACCTCGGCCGTGTATTGCTCCTTTGCCTGATCCTTTTCGGTTTGGCGATAACACTTTATCGCCCTGCCTTGCTGGACCTCTCCCTGGCCGTCCTGCACCGAGAGGGCAGTTCCCATGGGATTTTTGTTCCCTTCTTATCTGCATATCTGCTATGGCGTAACTTTGACAAAATAAAAAACTTACCGTCTCAAAGAAATTGGCCGGTTGGTGTCGTCGTCATCCTGATAGGCAGTATTCTTTTTTTTCTCAGCAAATATACCGAAGACCCCGTGGGCTTGGCGGTCCTGTCATTTCTTATTATATCCGGCGGGCTAACGCTCTCGCTTTTCGGCAACGCTGTATTTAAGGAAACGGCATTTCCCCTGTTCTTTCTTGCGACAATGATCCCACTGCCGCCAACAATTTACGCTGCACTTACCGAGCAGATACGCCTGAGCAGCACATGGGGTTCAGTTCTGCTGACAAAATCCCTTGGCGTGCCACTTTACCGGGAGGATTTTAACGTTTATCTATCGGGAGCAAACCTGTTCGTCGCCGATAGTTGCAGTGGTATACGGTACCTTTTGTCTTATTTCGTTTTCAGCCTTGTTTATGCTGCCCTCTTTAAGCAAAGCTTGGCCGGCCGCCTGGTGGTGATACTCGGGTCCATCCCCCTGGCTATTGCGGCAGGCATGATCCGGCTTGCCGCCATTTTTCTTGCTGTGCATTATATAAGTCCGGCCATGGCGGGAGTAAGACCCCATATTTTTATAAGCTGGACCGTCTTTGCAGTTTTCCTCCTGGGAATTATGGCCCTTGACCAGTACCTGTCGAAGGCCCGTTAAACGATCATACGTGATATTCAATGAAAAATAAATTCTCAGCGTCCGAAAGGTATAATCTCATTTTAATAGCCTGTGATATCGCCGTGGCAACCGGAGCCTTCCTGCTAGGGCTGCGGCTGACAGGGTGGGATTTTATGCTTTTCTGGGATATTGAAGCAACGATCGGTTTAATCGTTCTGAGTTTAACACCTATTTCTTTTTTTCAAACCTACCACCTCTACAACTATCACTTCCTTTATTCCCGAAAAGAGCATTTAAGAAATCTGGCTAAATCTTTTTGCTGGTCTGCTCTGACACTCACCATCATAGTTTTTCTCCTTAATAGTTCTCATCTGTTACAGACTAATTTTTCATTCTTCCTGATGGCATTATTCTGCGGTGCAGTTATCTTGCTCTTTCTCAGCAGATATTTATGGGATCATTTCCTTGATTTCCTCATGGCCTTTGGCATGGCTGTTCTCTTTGTCGGGATAACCGGCCTGGTCTGCAAGAATGGCATACCGGTCTTCATGACGAGTGCATTGGTTATCTTTATTTGTTTTTTACTTGCTATTATGCTATTGACCATCAGCAGACTCTTCATGGTCCATATTGTTTTCTTCAAATGGCTGAGACGACCTTTCAGAAGACAAGTCGTCATAATAGGTTCCGATAGTGATGTAGATACCATTACGCGCTACATCGTCGACAACAACGCACCTTTCTGGATTGCCGGCACCCTGGGGATACAACCGAACCTTGACCTTAAACGAGTTTATATCAAGGAACGATTGGGAAACATCGACCAGCTGCCGAACATTGTGGAAAAATTTGATATTGATGACGTTATCATCACCGATGAAACAATCGATAAAACGAGGCTGTGTTCCATTCTTGATTACTGTACCTCAGCTGAAATCAATGCCTGGTTTTCGCCAAAGCTGCTGCCGATCATTGCCATGAAATTGTTTATGAACAACTTTTGCGGCATTCCTATGATCCTGCTCTGCTCCCAGAAAAATATCGTTTTTTTTAATCGAGTGAAATATTGTTTTGATGCAATGGTGTCCCTGCTTCTCTTTCTTTTATTGTCACCACTCTTTCTCATCATTGCCCTGGCTATCAAACTTGATTCATCAGGACCTATTTTCTACCGATTTCAGGCAATAGGAAAAAATGGAGCAACGTATATGATGTACAAATTCCGCTCCATGCAGGTAAACTCGGACAATAAAATTCACAAAGACTACGTCTCCCAGCTTATAAAAGGAGAGATCGGCACAGACAGCAGCGGCAAAACCCCTCTGAAAATTATCGACGATCCACGGATTACCAGGGTTGGCAATTTGATACGAAAGTTCAGCATGGATGAGTTACCGCAATTATTTAATGTCTTACAAGGTTCCATGAGCCTTGTCGGGCCGAGACCGTGCCTGCCTTACGAATTTGACATGTACCAGGACTGGCATAAAAAACGCACATCCGTTCGCCCTGGTATTACCGGTCTTTGGCAGATCACCGGACGGAGTGAAGTTGCATTTGAGGACATGATCCTGCTGGATTTATACTATATATATAACAGAAACCTTATCCTCGATTGCAATATTCTGTTTGAAACTGTTTTTGTGGTTCTTGAAAAAAAAGGGGCGTATTGACGACAGGTAAGGGCGTAAAGGCGCAATGGCGTAGAGGCGTAATGGCGCAAGCCCCTAAACTTTTTGCGCCCCTAAGCCCTTAAGCCCCTTGCGCCCCTTAAGCCATTACGCCCTTTAACCCCTTCCCCCCCCACCAAGGAAAATTAAAATGCTGCCCATCCCCTTCCTCAACATAAAAGCCCAGTACGAAACCATAAAAGATGAAATCGCCACAGCCTTGCAGGAGGTTATCGACAACACCTCTTTTGCCGGCGGTCCACAGGTAAAAAGATTCGAAGATAACTTTGCCAGATTTTGCCAATGCGAGCATGCCATAGGCGTGGGCAGCGGCACAGACGCTCTCTGGATGGCGCTCATTGGCCTGGGCATCGGCAAGGGCGACGAGGTAATTACTTCCCCAGGTACCTTTATTGCCACGGCGGAAGCAATCAGCTTCTGTGGGGCCACCCCTGTCTTTGTCGATATAGATGAACGAACCTACAATATAGACCCCTCTCTTATAGAGGCCGCCATTACTCCCAGAACCAAAGCCATCATACCGGTCCATCTCTTTGGCCAGCCGGCTGATATGGATCCCATCCTCGAGATAGCCCACCGACATAACCTTGTTGTCATTGAAGACGCATGTCAGGCGCATAACGCCGAATACAAGGGCCGTCGCGCAGGCTCCCTCTCGGCTGCCGGCTGTTTCAGCTTTTATCCTGGAAAAAACCTCGGCGCTTATGGCGAGGCTGGAGCGGTGGTCACCAATAACCAGGAACTTGCAGACAAGCTGAGGATGTTTCGTGACCACGGGCAAAGAAAAAAATACTATCACTCAATAATAGGCTGGAATACCCGCATGGATGGCTTTCAAGGCGCTGTTCTCGATGTAAAGCTTCCCCATCTCCCAGCCTGGACCGATGCCAGACGCAAAAACGCCAAACTTTACAATCAACTCCTCAAAAACGTAACCCAGATAACGCTGCCATTTGAAGCAGACTATGCACAACACGTCTACCATATCTATGCAATTCGAGCACAAAACCGTGACAAACTCATAAACAAGCTGGCAGAACAGGGCATAACCTGCGGCATCCACTACCCCGTCCCCCTCCACCTGCAAGAGGCATATCAATTCTTAGGCTACACCGAGGGAGATTTCCCCATCGCCGAAAAATGCGCCCAGGAATTTGTGTCGTTGCCGATGTTCGCGGAACTTGAGGAAGAAAGTATTCGCTACATAGCGAAAAAAATAAAGGAGGCGGTGAGGGACTAATAGGCGTAATGGCGTATTGGCTTAAAGGCGCAAGGTTCTTAAGCCCCAAGCCCTACGCCCTATGCCCTTTGTGCCCTTAAGCCCTTTACGCCCTTAAACCTTAAGCCCTTTATCCTCCCATGGCCAACTTCCAAAACCTAACAGTATGGCAAAAAGCAAAAAACCTAGCCGTATACATCTACAAACTTACCAGCCAAGGCAAACTCGCAAATGACTACGGCCTGAAAGACCAAATTCGACGTGCAGCAGTCTCCATACCAAGTAATATTGCCGAAGGAGACGAGCTAGACACCGATAAACAGACAATTAGACATTTCTACTACGCAAAAGGCTCCACAGCCGAACTACTAACACAATCAATCATATCATTTGAAATCGGCTACATTGACAAAAAAACATATGAAGACATAGAGAAAGAATGTAAAATAATCTCCGCCATGCTAATGCGTCTAATACAAGCAAGAAGCCCAAAACCCAAGGCCCCTTAAGCCTTTAAGCCCTGAGCCTTTAGCCCTTAACCCTAAGCCCTAAGCCCTTACGCCCTTACGCCCCTATGCTCCTAAAATAACATGGAAAACATTATCGCCCCAGACGTAAAATTAGGCCAAAACGTAACCATCGCCCCCTACACCAACCTCTACGGCTGCACGATCGGCAATGAAACCAAAATAGGCCCATTTGTCGAAATTCAGAAAAACGCCACAATCGGCAATCGCTGCAAAATCCAAAGCCATACCTTCATCTGTGAAGGCGTCTCAATCGAAGATGAAGTTATGGTTGGCCACGGCGTTATGTTTATCAACGATCTCGATCCCGCGGCAGTCAACGCAGACGGATCGATTAAGACCGAAGCTGACTGGAAATGCATACCAACCTTTATTAAAAAGAGGGCGTCCATCGGATCCAATGCCACTATTCTCTGCGGCGTGACGATTGGCGAAGGTGCACTTGTCGGGGCAGGCGCTGTTGTCACCAAGGATGTACCACCACATATGGTAGTGGCAGGCAATCCGGCTCGCATTCTAAAAGAACGTCAATAAAATGGTCTGAAATCAAGAAAACAACGTTGGCATATGGCGTCCTGGGAATTGCAGCCATGGTTTTGTGCCTTTCCGGCTATTGGCTGAAATGTCAGATGGGAATAGATTTTTCAGAGAACTACTCTCTCAGTAAATATTTTCCCTTCAGCTATCTTGTCCCAAACATAGTCATTAGCAACCCAGCACCAGGCATAATTTTAGAGGATTCCTTCGATTCTTTTTCACTTTTTGGCAACTGGGCGCCTTTGTGGATGCGGGAAAAGGGCAAGGTATGCAAAGGCTATGATGCGAACGGCATAGATAACTCACGCTGCCTTTTGATCAAGAGCATCAGCGCTAAAAGTTGGTCCTGTTCCCATAAAAAAATGTTTCGAGTCCGAGAAGGCGACTTATTCACGTATAAAGTATATGTGAAATTGCGCGGAGATATTATCTCCGCGCAGGCAGGTGTAGCTGTATTTGATGAAAAAATGTCTGTTGTTTCATGGGATTATGCCAAAGAGAGCACTGTCATTAGCAATGAATGGGTACTCTTAGAAAAAGTATTTAGCATTCCTTCCAAGATATCCTATATACAAGTTCGGCTTTCCGGGACTGGTAAAGGGGAATTTAGGTTTGACGATATATATTTCAAAAATGTCATTAATACAAGACAGTCAACATAACCTATTTTTTTATCAATATTATTAGACAACTACAAGATCACTGTATGGCTCTTGCATTAACAGGGGGCTCCTTTTAAGAAATGTATCTAAACCACGATAATTAATCCGCCACCGAGGGTGTAACAAAATGACAACTCATCGAAAAAAATATATTTCTCTTCTTGGTGTCACACACAACACAGACAACTATGGTGTACGTGTACTGATGAGCTCTGCTGTTGAGATACTTTTATCCTTAGCACCCAACTCAGATATAACTGTTCTAGATTATGGACGAAATTCAGAGCAATGGGCAGAAAACATTAATGGAAAAAAGTACTTAATTAAGCTTAACAATTTACGTTTTAGCTGGCGTCTATATCTACCCAATAATGTGTTCAGACTTGTTGCTTTAGCCATCATATTGCATGCAATTCCTTCGAAAAAATTAAGACATAGGTTAATGGAAAGAAATTTCTGGTTAAAAGAAATCATACAAACTTCTTCCTGCTATGCTATTTCAGGCGGTGACAGTTTTAGTGATATTTACGGGTTTCGACGACTACTATATGTGGCATTACCTCAGATTCTCGTATTGTTATTGGATAAACCACTGGTTCTGTTGCCTCAGACTTATGGACCTTTCAAAAGCCGAGTTTCTCAATACATAGCGAGGTGGATTTTGCGCCGTGCGAAGGCAGTATATTCGAGAGATCAAGAGGGCGTGGGAAACGTGCGGACTCTAACAGGAGCAGATGGGCCTAATGTGAAAGTTGTCCCTGATGTAGGGTTTATCATGTCTTGTGAACCAATTCCAGCCGAAACTTTAAACCAGATTGAAATACTTAGACATCGCCGGCCAATAGTCGGAGTTAATGTAAGCAAATTATTATATATGGGGGGATATCACGAAAACAACATGTTTCAGCTTCGCCACTCTTTCCCAGAACTTATAGAAAATATAATAAATTATACAATACACCAAATGAATGCTCAGGTTCTCCTTATTCCCCATGTCTGCGGTGGTCCGAATAGCCATGAAGATGAAACACTTCTTTGCAAAAAGTTACTTCGTCAACTCCAGAGTCATCATGGGGAACATATCAATTACCTTGATCAATATTTCAACCATCGCCAGATGAAAACAGTTATCGGAAGATGTGATTTATTTGTCGGCGCACGTATGCATGCCTGTATCGGTGCAGTCTCACAAGGTGTCCCTACTGTTTGCCTAGCTTATAGTGAAAAATTTAAAGGAGTTATGAAGCCGCTAGGCCGTGGAGCACAAGTGATCGATCTAAGAATAGCATCGCCTATAGAAGTACAGGAAGCCATAAGTAGTATGTTTCATAATCGTAACAAATTGCGATTAGAATTAAACGAGTTAATCCCAAATTTAAATAAATCATTAAGATTATGGACAAATCAGGACTGTAAGTTGGTTTGATAATAAAGTCTGAACCATCCTAACAAAAGGGTATTCATCAGTCGCCCATCCTTAATGGAGGCTAATCATTTATGATAACAAGAGGATTTACAAACAATTCCAAGAAAAACAACAAATCTTGTACGTTATCAACAAGCAGGTGTATTATCTCGTTACGATTTCGTTGTCGGCATTACAGTTTCAGAAAAATGTCACTCATTCTTGGTTGGGATGAAAAAATATTTGCACCATATTCCAATCCATAGAATTCATACCATTAAATAGATGCGATAGGATTTGTTAATAAGGAAATTCCTTGAATTCATGAGCTTTTGGTATTTCATTTTAGACTATTAAGAGAAATGAGGGTAATTATGAATAAATGAAAAATTCTAAGTTACCAAACGCCACGAAACAAACGTTTTCTGGCGTGATATTTGCAAGGTATTTTTCAAAGAAACTCAAGCTTAGCAAATACAAACATAAAACAATCTGATTACCCACAAAGCTCAGCC